>CAILXB010000100.1 GCA_903838025.1 uncultured Chlorobiaceae bacterium | reverse complement strand
GCACCCCACCCTTCACAAAAACAGCCTTGTACTTCTCCATGAACACAGGCATCTTTATCCCCATCGCCTTGCGCAAAATATCCGCCTAGGCCAAAGAGAAACCTCCCATCACCTGCGAAATCTGCATCACCTGCTCTTGATAAACAATAACGCCATAAGTCTCCTTTAAAATGGTCTCAAGCATGGGGTGCATGTAATCAATCGCTTCACGGCCATGCTTGCGATCAACAAAAAGGTCAACGGCATTACGCTTTTCATCAATACGGGCATTAAGTGCACCCGGACGATAGAGCGCACTCATAGCGATGATATCACCAATCTGCGTCGGCTGAAGGCGCGTCATATAGCTCTGCATCCCCGACGACTCAAACTGGAAAATACCGGCCATCTTTCCCTCCTGAAAAATTCGGAAGGTCTTGCGGTCGTTCATGGGCACTTTTTCGAGCTCAATATCAAGATTGTGCCGCCGCTTGATCATCTTGAGCGTCTCATCAATAACCGCCAGGGTTTCAAGACCGAGATAGTCAATCTTGAGCAATCCGGAGGTTTCGATCCAGTTCTTGTCAAACTGCGTCACAACCTGTTTCTCATCGTTCCCGTCAGAAGCCTTGCCCCTGACATGATCGGGCTCGGCAAGATCAATCTCATCAGCAAATTTGCGCTCCTCAGTCTCAATCTTGTTGGAGACATAGAGCGGAACCTGCTCCTCAAGCCGCCCGTCCGTAATCACCACTGCACCTGCGTGCATCGAAACGTTCCGCGCCCTCCCTTCAAGCGCACGGGCATAACGCATCAGCTCCTTGAGCTCCGGCGTACTGTCGGCAAACTGCTGCATCTCTTTTGCCTCACTCAACGCCTTTTCAAGCGTGATGCCAGGCTTGACAGGAACCAGTTTAGCAAGTTTATCAACCAGAGGCAGAGGAACCTCCAGCACCCGTCCAGCATCACGAATCGCCGCCTTGGCCGCAAAGGTACCAATAGCAATAACCTTGGCAACACTCTCGGTACCATATTTTTCAACCGTATACTCAAGCACCTTCTGCTTGCCGACAGGGGTAAAGTCGATGTCAATATCCGGCATCGAAGAGCGCTCAGGATTCAAAAAGCGCTCAAAAAGCAACTTGTATTTTAACGGATCAATCCGTGTAATGCCCGTCAGATAAGCCACAATGCTTCCTGCCGCTGACCCACGGCCCGGCCCAACCGAATAGCCAAGCCTCCTCGAAGCCGCAATAAGATCGCTGACAATGAGAAAATAGGAGCTGAACCCCATCTTTTCGATAACACCAAGCTCCAGCTCTATACGCGCACGCACATCCTCCGAAGTGATTCCATCAGCTTCCGAATCAGCATACTTCTCCTTCGCCCCCTCCCAGGTCAGGTGACGCAGATAGTCAAATTCATTGTCGAAACCGTCAGGAAGAGGGAAATGGGGCAGAATGGGCTCTTTGTTACTGAACGTGTAGGAACATTTATCAGCAATCAGCACCGTATTGCTCAGCTCCCTGTGTTCGTCGCTGAAGAGGACTGCCATCTCGGAAGAAGACTTTAGATAATGGTCGTCTCCTGGAAGTGCCAGCAAATGCTGGTTGGAGAGCTTCTCCTTGGTGCGGTTGGCAACCATCGCCCTATAGCAGCCAGCATCCTTTCTTTCGAGATAATGAACATTGTTTGTAGCAACCAGCTCAACCGAAAACTTTTTTGCCAAAGCGATGGTATCTTCATTGAGCTTTTCATCAAACGGAGTACCATGACGCTGAAGCTCAAGATAGAAGTTCTCCCCAAAAATCTCCTGGTAGTAGGCCGTAAAAGTTTCAGCCTCATCAATGGCCCCGGCAAGAAGCGCCCGCCCTATTCGGCCTGCAGAATAACCAGAAAGGCATATAAGCCCCTCATGGCAGCTCTCAAGCAGACGACTCTCAATATGCGGCATACCATTAACATAACCCTCCTTGGCCGCCCTCGAAAGCAGAATGCAGAGGTTCCGGTATCCTGCGTCATTCTGGACAAGCAGCACCAGCGAAGAGGAGACGGGAATACGGCTATGCTGATGCGCATCAGTTTCGAGCAGCAAAAGCTCACTGCCAATAATAAGCTTGACTCCAGCATGTTTTGCATCACTGAAAAGCTCCGGCATATTGAACATTGCGCAATAATCGGTAACCGCAATACTCTTCATACCAAACTTTACCGCAGCAGAAAAAATTTCATCCGGAAAAATCGGACTGCTCTGCATCGAATAATGCGTATGAGCATGTAAATGTATAAAATCCATAGTATTAACAACCCTTCACTCTTTAATGGCAGCACGAGGACACAGTAAAAAAAGGGCCTTCCACTCGTAATCTGAAGCAAACCCAAAAATAGCGCTTTGGCTTTCAAAATAGTACATTTTTCCATCTGATCACGCTATCTTGACAAGCAACTCTTTCCGCAATACTCTTTTCACGCTATTCATCACCCCTTCGCTTGTCATCAACAAAAAATTATCACCCCGATCAGTCGACCGTTGTATGGGGATAAAGCTTTTTTTCTTATACTAATAAATACCATTTCATTTTTGTTTCTTCAATGAAGTAATTGCCATTGTAATTTTGGAGCAGAACACCTACAATCAATGCCCGGTCTGCGGCTATCCCCTCACCACGGAGAGTGCTGTCTGCCCCCGGTGCGGAGACGATATTCTTGAAGATATCTCCTCCCTTGACCAGCAGTCCCAGGAGCTTCACCATCACACTCTTGAAGGAAAACAAGCCGAGTGGTATACCCGTTGCCTGACTGAAAAGCTCAATATCAGCACAGACGACTCCGCCCCTTCAGCCCCACTCGTTCACCAGGAGGCGCCACAAGAGAGCTTCGAAGCTCCCATTGAAGTTGACTTTCTTGGCCGCACCTCCAGAGCCGAGCTCCTCAAAGAGGCCACCATACGAAAAAAATGGTGGACAGCCCTCTCCGCCGACTGGAAAGAGATTGTCAAAACAACCCTGAAAATTGTCCGCGAACCCTCCGACCTGGAGCTGCTCGACTTTTTCGAAACCACACACCTGCGTTGCGACAACCGCAGAATTCATAATCTGCTGCCCGTCCAGGTGCTCGAAAACCTTCAGCAGCTCCGTTGCGATGAATCACCCGTCGAAAGCCTCGACCCGCTCCGGAATCTTCACCATCTTCGCCGCCTCTACGCTTTCGATTGCGACTTTGCATCACTTGAGCCCCTTCGCAACCTGCAAGAGCTGAAACTCCTCTGGATATCGAGCACCAAAGTGACCTCACTCGAACCCATCAGCAAACTGCTTGCCCTCGAAGAGCTCTACTGTTCCGAAACCGTCATCAACGACCTCGCCCCGCTGAAAGATCTCATCAACCTCGAAAAGCTCAGTTGCTACAAAACAGCCATAACCTCCCTTGAGCCGATCCTGCACCTCGAAAATCTTATTGAACTGGGCATCGACAACTCAAACATTAGCGACATCACGCCGCTTGCAGGGCTCAAAAACCTCGAATATCTCCGTTGCAACAAAACCGGAATCAAAAGCATCGAAGCGCTGAGAGAGCTTTTTGAACTCAGGGAACTGAGCCTGGCGAACACGCCACTGCTTGACATTGAACCCCTCGAAGAGCTCGCAAACCTCGAAGAACTCGATCTGACGAACACCTCCATCACCTCAATCGAGTCCGTCATGCACCTGCAAAACCTTGAAAAAATAGAACTTTCGGCAGGACGAATTCCCCAGGCAGAGATTGAACGCTTTATTGAACTCCACCCGAACTGCGAAGTGGTATTGAAACCCTGAGCATGCTCCCCCGTTTGCAGCAAAGGGTACCCAAACTTGTGGTGCCCCTTGTTCTCTCAGTTGTCAATTGTTTTTCAGAAAAAGGAAGAATGGATAATCGTGCATAAGGCTGAAAATCCTCTTCATACCCTCGCCAATTTCCCTCATTAATCTGTTTTCCCTCAACACCCTTGCAATCAGCGAATTTCTTGATTCATGCGCTCCTTCGAGTTGAGTCAAATTATTTATAGTGATTGTTGAAAGTAATGCTCCGGGACTTTTAATCTCCATCCTGTCATTATAAAGGACAAACTTATCATCAAGTTTCAGCTTGTTGGCGTTATTTAATGGCAGTTGCTGATGATGATAAAGTTCCATACGACGAATCACTTTTTCAGCTTGATCACGCTCAAGCGAAACATCGCCCGGTGAGGCAATCAGAATCCTGATTTCACGATACCGTTTCTCACTCATTGTTCAGCTTTTTATGGTTCAACGCCTGCTACAACCCAAGCCCCTCGCGACCAACTCCCACAGCGCCCCGTCCACATCCCGCAGAACCCGATGCATGTTTATACACATTTATACCTTGTTATACAGCAAATCAGGGTATAATTCACCCCGCTGCCAGGATCATTGCTGCACTCCCTTCAACACCGCCATTGCGAATCTGATCCCTTTATACGTATCTTCATCAAAAGTTACGTTCCGGTCCCAATACACGTTCATCAGTGACTGGTCAACAACTCAAAGACCGTCAGTCTGGGTCTTTAAGCTTTTCGTTGAAATTTGCTTGTAATCGAAAGCAAACGCTCATTGTCACTCACAGTTGTCAGCTTATGAACCACACAAGAAAACTGATCACCTTCGACTGGGCCATAAAGCGCCTGTTGCGCAGCAAAGCCAACTTCGGGATTCTGGAAGGCTTTTTAAGTGAGCTGCTGAAAGAGGAGATAACCATTCTTGATCTCCTTGAAAGTGAGAGTAACAAAGATGATAAACTCGACAAATATAATCGGGTGGATCTCAAGGTGCGCAACCAGAAACAGGAGATCATCATCATAGAGATACAGTACGATCGGGAGTATGACTACT
>CAILXB010000099.1 GCA_903838025.1 uncultured Chlorobiaceae bacterium | reverse complement strand
GGGGGTTCGAGTCCCTCATCCTCCGCAACACCACCCTGGAGAGGTGGCCGAGCGGCTGAAGGCACCGGTTTGCTAAACCGACGTAGTTCTTATAGGGCTACCGAGGGTTCGAATCCCTCCCTCTCCGCAACAAACCCCGCAACAGCGGGGTTTGTGCATTTAATAGATACTCTCCCATGCAGAGATGCGAGAGTTTTAAAAAAAACAGATATGGATCTCATTGAGGCCGGTCAGTTTGGTCATGCGCTTTCCCGGAGTGACGAGTGGCGTTACAACTTGTTTGACAATATTCAGCAAGGCTGTGCTTACTGTCGGATGGTTTACGAGGAGGGTCATTCGGTTGATTTCATCCATGAAAAGGTTAACTCGCAGTTTTTAAAACTTTCGGGATTGAAAGATCTTGTGGGGCGCAGGGCCTCCGAGGTTATCCCTGGTATCCGAACGGCAAATCCTGAGTTTATCGAAATATTAGGACGTGTAGCCTTGACTGGAATTTCTGAACGGTTTGAAATTTACATCAAGGCGTTGGATATATGGCTCAATATCATGGCCTACAGTCCAGAAAAAGGGTGCTTCGTTGCGTTGTTTGATGTCATTACTGACCGTAAGCAGGTTGAGCGGAGCATCAGTGTTAGTAACGAACGTTTGCAACTCATTATGTCTGCGGCTCATGCGGGTATCTGGGAGTGGGATCTTCACACAAACAGTAATACTTGGACTGATGAATTATGGCGGTTGTACGGACTCGAACCGCACTCCCGTGAGGCATCTTACGATCTTTGGCTGGAAGCGATTCATCCGGAAGACAGAGAGAAGACTGAACGTGCAGCCAGAGAGGCTGTACAAAAAGGTGCTGAATTCAACAGCATCTGGCGCACACGTGATATTGATGGAAAAGAGCACTGGCTCTTATCGAAAGGAACTCCATTCAGGGGTAGTGATGGTCAAGTGTGCAGATATGTTGGAATCGTTCTTGATATCACTGCGCGCAAGCTGGCGGAGAATGCTTTTCTTGAAAGTGAACGTCGTTTTCAGGAACTTACCGATCTTCTTCCGCAACCAGTCTTTGAACTTGATTTTCAGGGAACGGTTACCTACACCAACCGCGAAGGTCTTGAACTGTTTGGGTATACGGCTGAGGAGGTTCAAAATGAATTTAAGAGCATAAGACTCGTTGTACCGGAAGAGCGTGTAAAAGTCAAACGCAACATAGAAGCTTTTTTAGCAAACCGGACGATTGAACATCATGAATATATCGCTCTGAGAAAAGATGGAACCACGTTTCCTATTCTTCTCTACACATCACGGATTGTCCGCAATAACAAGCCTGTGGGTATCAGGGGGATTGTGCTTGATATTTCGCTCCGCAAACAAGCCGAAGAAAATCTTCTGATTCTTAACCAGACACTTGAACAGCGTATTTGGGAAAGGACGAAAGAGCTCGAATTGAGCCACCACCAGATGATGTTGCAGGAAAAGCTTGCATCAATCGGATTGCTTGCTGCAGGCATCGCCCATGAATTGAACAATCCGATCAATTTTCTGAAGATTAATTCTGCTACCCAGCAGGAAAATATAAGCGACCTCCTGTTGGTTATGGAGGAGTATCGTCGTGTCATTGAAAAATTTGATCAGGGAACTTTTTCTGAAATTGATCGGCAGAATATGCTTAACCTTGAGGCTGAACTTGCTTTTGATACATTGCTCAATGAGATTCCGGAGATCTTTGCTGAGTCGGATCGGGGCTTTGCACGCATAACCACAATTATCAACAGTATGCGGAACTTTTCACATCAGCATGGCGCCGATGAGAGACTGTTTTTTGATGTGAACAAGGGAATTGAAGACACGTTGATTATTGCACGTCACGAATACCGTGACTATGCTCATATTGAAACCTCATTTGAGGAGTTGCCAGCAATTCGCTGCAATCCAGAACAGATCAATCAGGTCTTTCTCAACTTGATTGTTAACAGCTCCCATGCCATTGCTGCTCAAAAGCGGAGTTCATTCGGTAACATCAGCATTCATACCTCTTTCGACAGCAATAATATTTACTGTCGCATAGCCGACGATGGGCCAGGCATTCCTGTCGAAGTCCGGGATCGGATTTTTGAGCCTTTTTTTACCACAAAAAGTTTAGGAAAAGGTACCGGACTTGGGTTAAGCATTTCCTATGATATTATTGTAAATAAACATAAGGGAACACTCTCTGTTGACTGTCCAGCGGACGGTGGGAGTGTTTTTTTTATTTCACTTCCATTGTATCACAAAACCGGTTAAACCGAAGAAATTATCAATGACGCTATTCACCATTATTGCCATGATTGTGCGGGTTGTAGCTACCGTTTTACATCCGATGAAAATTGAGAATTTGTAACAAAAAGCCTTATTTTTTTGCGTTGGTCAGTTATATTCATCACAATCTCTCCAAGAGACTGGACTTGTATTAAAACATAAAACAGTATGATTTTACCGATCAATATTTACAGTGATGACATTCTTCGACAGAAAGCCAAGCCGCTGAAAGGTGTTGACAGCGACATTGGAGAGCTTGTTGCTTCCATGCTTGAGTCGATGCGCAATGCTTCGGGTATTGGTTTGGCCGCCCCCCAGGTAGGGCATTCGATCCGCCTGCTTGTGCTTGATCTGGCTTGTATCGAAGAGTATGAGGGTGAAAAGCCGATGGTGGTCATTAATCCCCATATTCTTTCGGTCAGGAGCTACAACGAGATGGAGGAGGGGTGTTTGAGTGTTCCCGGCGTTAAAGGTTATGTGACGCGTCCCTCGGTTATCACCTTGAAATATCGTGATGAGCATTTCGAAGAGCACACCGGTGAGTTTTCCGGTATGGCTGCAAGGGCGCTTCAGCATGAGATCGATCACCTTGATGGCACCCTTTTTGTCGACAGGATGGAGAAACGCGACCGGAAAAAAATCCAAAAGGAACTTGCGGCTCTTGCTTCCGGCATTGTCGATGCCGACTATCCGGTTGTTCCGCTTGACGTTGCTGCTATAACGAAAAACCCTTAAGCGCCATGCGGATTATTTTTATGGGAACGCCCGAGTTTGCTGTTCCCTCATTACAGGCGATTGCTGCTGACAAGGACAAGTTCGAAATTGTGCTGGTTGTTACCGGACGAGACAAGCCCCGCAAGAGCAAACATGCCGATGCCGAACCCTCGGCGGTAAAGCAGGCGGCGCTTGCTCTTGACCTCCCTGTGTATGAAGTTGATGATGTCGCCTGCCCCGATTTTGCGGAAACGGTTGCTGCATGTCGGGCAGATGCCATTGTGGTGGCCGCCTTCCGCATTCTTCCGCCTGCGGTTTATGAGCAAGCCTCTCTCGGTGCCTTTAATCTTCACGCCTCACTCTTGCCAGCCTATCGTGGTGCTGCACCCATCAATTGGGCCATTATTCAGGGAGAGGGTGAAACCGGTGTCACAACATTTTTTCTTCAGCAGCGCGTCGATACCGGCAATATCATTCTCCAGGAAAAAACGCCGATTGCCCCTGATGAAAATGCCAGCGAACTTGCCGATCGTCTCTCCGTAATCGGTGCCCGGGTTGTTGTCGAGACCCTGCATTTGATCGATTCCGGGAGTGTGGAGGTGTTGAGCCAGAATGACGCGTTTGCGTCAAGGGCTCCCAAGCTCACTCGCGACAATACGCGTATTGAGTGGTCGCAGCCTGTTTCGGCTCTTCATGATTTCATCAGGGGGCTTGCCCTGAAGCCAGCGGCATGGACAACCTTCAGGGGTAAAACCATGAAGATCTTCAGGGCCGCTCAGGCAGATCTCGTTGTTGACACCCTTTCAACACCTTCGGGTACGCTTTTTGCTGATCAGGGGAGGCTCTATGCAAAAGGCTCCGATGGCTGGCTTGAGTTGCTGTTGTTGCAGCTTGAAGGGCGCAAATTGATGGAAGCCTCTGAATTTCTTAAAGGGTTTCGGCCAGATGCAGGGCCTGCACTTTTGGTGTAGCGACGGGGGCGGTGTCACAATCCCATTAATTGGTTATATTGGCCGACATTGAATTATTAACCAGAATCAAACGCTCTTTTTATGGCATTGTCCAGTACAGAAGTCAATCGTATCAGGAACTTCTGCATTATCGCACATATCGATCACGGAAAATCCACACTGGCTGACCGCCTGCTCGAAATAACGAACACGCTTGATAGAACCCAGATGGCCTCCGCACAGGTTCTTGATGATATGGATCTGGAGCGTGAGCGCGGCATCACCATCAAAAGTCATGCCATTCAGATGAAACACCGGGCTGCAGATGGCCTGGAGTATACCCTGAACCTCATTGACACTCCCGGTCATGTCGATTTCAGCTATGAAGTTTCACGCTCTCTGGCTGCCTGCGAAGGGGCTCTTCTTATTGTTGATGCCACACAGGGAGTTGAGGCGCAGACCATCGCCAACCTCTATCTCGCTCTCGATGCCGGGCTCGATATTATTCCGGTTATCAATAAAATTGATCTTCCCTCCTCCGATGTTGAGGGTGTTGCCCGTCAGATTATGGATCTTATCGGCATCCAGCGTGAGGAGATTCTTCAGGTTTCGGCCAAGGCCGGTATCGGAGTCGCTGAACTCATTGAGGCCATTGTTCAGCGCATCCCTGCACCTGCCGACAACAATCATCTTCCCTTGCGCGCACTGATTTTTGACTCGGTTTTCGACTCCTATCGTGGCGCGGTGATCTATCTGCGAATTGTTGAGGGGTCGCTTAAAAAGGGTGACAGGGTCAAATTTTTTGCAAGCAACAAGATCTTCTTTGCCGAAGAGATTGGTACCATGAGCATGAAACGGCAGCCAAAATCCTCTCTCGAATCGGGAGATGTCGGCTACCTGATCTGTTCTATCAAGGATGTCAAGGATGCCAAGGTTGGTGATACCGTCACGCTTGCCGACAATCCGGCACACGAGCGTCTGGCTGGTTACAAGGAGGTCAAACCGATGGTTTTCAGCGGTCTCTACCCGATTAACTCCAATGAATTTGAGGATCTTCGCGAGTCGCTCGAAAAGCTTGCCCTGAACGATGCCTCGTTGCTCTATACCCCTGAAACCTCCGTAGCTCTCGGTTTCGGCTTCCGTTGCGGATTTCTTGGTCTTCTCCACATGGAGATCATCCAGGAGCGTCTTGAACGGGAGTACGGGGTCAATATCATTACCACGGTGCCGAACGTTGAGTACCGGGTTGTCATGACCAATGGTGAAGTGGTCATTGTTGACAATCCCTCCAAGATGCCGGAGACGGGACGTATCAACCTTGTTGAGGAGCCTTATGTCACCATGCAGATCATCACGCTTGCCGATTACATTGGCAATATCATGAAGCTCGGCATGGAGCGTCGCGGCGAGTACAAGAACACCGATTATCTCGATACCACAAGGGTGATCATGCACTTTGAGTTTCCGCTGGCTGAAATTGTCTTTGATTTTCATGACCGCCTTAAATCAATTTCAAAAGGCTATGCATCAATGGATTACGAGTACGTTGGTTACCGTGATTCCGATCTGGTCAAGCTCGATGTACTCTTGAACGGCGAAACGGTCGATGCACTCTCGATTGTTGTTCACCGCTCAAAGGCGTATGATTGGGGCAAAAAGCTCTGTTTGAAATTGAAGGGGATTATTCCCAAGCAGATGTATGAAGTAGCCATCCAGGCGGCCATCGGCAGCAAGGTGATTTCGCGCGAAACCATCTCGGCAATGCGCAAAAACGTTCTGGCGAAATGTTATGGCGGTGATATCAGCCGAAAACGCAAGCTGCTCGAAAAACAGAAAGAGGGCAAAAAAAGGATGAAACAGGTCGGCAGGGTAGAGGTTCCCCAGGAGGCCTTCCTTGCGTTATTGAATATTGACGAATAGAAGAGTGCTGCCGGATTTAGTAACCTTTTTTCATAAACGATTAACATGGTGCATCATTGAATATTCAGAAGGGTAAACCGGGAAAAAAGCATTCAAGGGAGTGGTTTGAAGCTCTTATTATTGCTGCGATATTTGCAACGGTTCTCAGGGTTTTTGTGGTTGAATCTTACCGTATTCCAACCGGCTCGATGGAGAGTACGCTGCTTGCAGGTGATTTTCTTTTTGTCAACAAATATGTCTACGGGCCAAAAGTGCCCTTTACGGAGATTCGTCTGCCGGCAGTTGACAAGGTTAAGCGTGGTGACATCATTGTTTTCAAATATCCCAAAGATCGTTCACTGAACTATATCAAGCGCTGTGTGGCCATCAGTGGTGACAATCTTGAAATTCATGACCAGCAGCTTTTTATCAACAAAAAGCCAGTGGCCCTGCCGGAACATGCACAGTTTATTGGAACTCGCGTGCCTGCTGGAGAGGCCGATTACATGATTTTTCCGCAGTTTTCCGGTTTCAACAAGGATAACTACGGTCCGATACACATTCCGCGCAAGGGCGATGTTGTCCAGCTTACAGCGGCAACCTATCCGCTCTACAGTGCGCTTGTTGCCGATGAAGGGCACGAAGTGAGCTTGCAGGGGAGGGAGGTCTTTGTTGATGGTTCTCCGGTTCAGGCCTATACCGTTCACGAAAACTACTATTTTGCCATGGGCGACAATCGTGACAACAGTCTCGATAGCCGTTTCTGGGGATTTTTGCCGGAAAAAGATCTTGTTGGTCAGGCGTTGATGGTCTACTGGTCATGGGATCCTGATCTCTCATTGCTTACAGACCCCATTGGCAAAATTGCCTCAATTCGATGGACGCGTCCAGGTTTGATGGTTCATTGAACGAGACGCTCATCTGAAAGAATTTTTTCGCAGATCGTTTTTGTTGACAGGATTCTCTCTTTGCGGCTGAAAAGAATGTTCTGGAGCTTAGGGCAGGCTATTTCGAGGGTTTTGATGGTAATAGCATGATTGGTACTTTGTCCGCTGTTGTTGTGACCGGCAATGCGGGTGAGTTCAACGGTATCGAGTGTGAGGGTGTTCAGAACCAGACCCGATTTCACGCTTTTGATGTTAATATGCCAGGTATTGCCGGTTGCCTGGGTTATTGACCGGGAAAGGTTCTGTTTGAAATCGGCATTCAGGTAAATATTGGTGGAAAGATAGACCAGAAGATATGATGCAGGAAAAAGCATGCCCGGAGAGAGTATTAGTGCTTTCAACCAGTTTATCAGGAACGTTTTGTGTGGAAGTCGGTGCACCATGATTGCTTTTCGGTTTCATCCGTTGCCGGAGAGTATCGGCAGGAATTCTTTTTTTATTGATACAAATCCCTTTATTGTACCAACATGGTAACAAGGTAAACAATAACCAGTTCAGCTCACTGCTTTTATGCCAGAAAATCAACGGCATGTGCCCTATTGCCTCAAGCCGCTCTTCAAAGAGGTTCATGCCGATACCGAGACACCAGTTTCAGTCTATCTCAAACTTCGTCGCCCCTACTCATGCCTGCTCGAATCGGTGGAGGGAGAGGAGCTTCTTGCCCGTTTTTCCTATATTGCCATAGACCCTGTCGCAATTCTCAGGGGGTTCGTGGACGGAGCGGCTGATCTTGAAATTCTTGATGAAAAATTCAGCGATCTTGGAAGAATTTCTGGTGAAGAATCCGATCTTCGCCTGAAGATTGACCGCACTCTTGCTGCGTTTGATAGTGAAGAGATACCAAGAAAAAAAAATGGGACACCCCAGATGATCACCTCGGGTGTTTTTGGCTATTTCGGCTATGATGCAATGCACCTTGTCGAACGTATTCCAATGGCTGAACTTCCTGATCCGGCAGGGATGCCCGATGTTTTTTTGCTTTTCTGCGACACCCTTGTGGTTTTCGACAATATCATGCGTAAGGTCTTTATCGTCTCCAACTACCTTGACGAGAGCGACAAGCCTGCTGCATTAAAAAAAATAGAGGTGATCGCCGAACAGATGTTCCGTCCGCTTCAGCGTGAGGAGATTGTTTTCCAGGCCGAGCGACCGGAGGAGGTTGTTTCAAATACAACGAGAGATGAGTACCTGCGAAAGGTAGAACAGGCAAAAGAGTATATTTTGGCGGGAGATATTTTTCAAGTACAGGTTTCACAGCGACTCCGCCGTCCGCTGAATACTCGCCCGTTTGATGTCTACAGGATGCTGAGAACGATCAACCCTTCACCCTATCTCTATTATTTTGATCTGAAAGAGTTTGAGATTGTCGGGTCGTCACCCGAGCTGTTGGTCAAGGTTGAGCGTGACAGCAAGGGGCGGCGTATCGTCGATACCCGGCCTATTGCAGGTACACGGCATCGCGGAAGCACCTTTGAAGAGGATGAACGTAACGCCCGTGAGCTGCTTGCTGACGAAAAAGAGCTGGCCGAGCATCTGATGCTTATCGATTTGAGCCGGAACGATATTGGCAGAATTGCCAAAATTGGCACCGTCGAGACCAATGAGATGATGGTTATTGAAAAATATTCTCACGTGATGCATATTGTCAGTAATGTTCGTGGAGAGCTTCGTGACGAACTTGGTGCCATGGATGCCTTCTGGTCCTGTTTTCCGGCAGGTACCCTTACGGGCGCTCCCAAGGTCCGTGCCATGGAGATCATCTATGAGCTTGAAAAGGAGAAGCGGGGCTTGTACGGTGGTGCCGTTGGATTCCTTGATTTCAAGGGTAATCT
>CAILXB010000098.1 GCA_903838025.1 uncultured Chlorobiaceae bacterium | reverse complement strand
CGTGAACAGTTGCAGCGGATGCGGACGATGCTCACGCCAGTGCCCGGTTGACATGGGTATTACCGAGACTTTACAAGAGATATCAAAATTATAGCCGTGACAGAAACCATCCACAACGCGCAACAGAGCATCTACAAGCCGGCTATCATGAAAATCGTCGCACGCCACGACGAAGCGCCCGGCGTCAGAACCTTGAGGCTCGAGTTCCAGGACCCGGCGGAGCATGAAGCATTCAAGAAAACCTTCCGTACCGGCATGTTCGGACTCTACGGCGTTTACGGCGAAGGAGAGAGCACCTTCTGCGTCGCAAGCCCCGAGACCCGGAAGGAGTATATCGAATGCACCTTCCGCCAGTCCGGAAGGGTAACTTCGGCTCTGGCCAATGCCGATATCGGTGACCTTGTCACCTTCAGGGGCCCCTACGGCAACCGCTTCCCCATCGAGAAGTTCCACGGCAAAAACCTCCTCTTCATTTCAGGAGGGATTGCTCTCCCCCCGACGCGGAGTGTGATCTGGTCGTGCCTCGATCAGCGTGAAAAATTCGGAAAGGTCACCATCGTTTATGGAGCCCGTACCGTAGCCGATCTGGTCTACAAGCATGAACTTGACGAGTGGCAGAATCGTTCGGACGTTGATCTTGTCCTCACCGTCGATCCCGGTGGCGAGTCACCCGACTGGAAATACCGTGTTGGCTTTGTGCCCACCGTACTCGAAGAGGCCGCCCCCTCTCCCGATAACTGCATTGCTGTGATATGCGGGCCGCCCATCATGATCAAGTTCACTCTTATCTCGCTCAAGAAGCTTGGCTTTGATGAAAAAAACGTCTACACAACGCTCGAAAACCGCATGAAATGTGGGGTCGGCAAGTGCGGACGCTGCAATGTGGGGTCAATCTATGTCTGCAAAGAGGGACCGGTCTTTACCGCCGAAGAGGTATCGCGTATGCCTGCCGCCGATCTGTAACACCTTAGGTTCAAAGCAAGCGAATTTTAAAAAAGCGCTCCGGTTGATGAAAATCAGCCGGTAGTGGCGCATGATTCCACCAGGGGAACAGAGCTAACTCCCCGCTTCCTGAAGAGGCTGAGCACTGCAAGGCAAGCATCTCCCCTTTGACAAAGGGCTGCAAAAGTTCCCACGAAAACTCCATACCAAAATCACCCTCACACTGCACCTTTTGCACCACCTTTTGCCAAGGCTCTGCCGAAAGCTGTTCAAAGCCTTTCGCCCTCTTTCGCGGAGCGTCAAAGCGCAAGGCAACCCAGTGACCCTCTGGAGTTAGCTCAAACTCAAGATAACCCCCTCCCGGAACAACGGAAGCGATAAAGAGTTCAGAAACGCCGTAGTTCCACAGCCCGTCAAGAAAACTTCCTGCCGGAATGGTTGCGGGCGGCTTGACGGCAAAAATGACCGGATCACTGCTGCGGGTTGTCCAGCGAAGAAAGGGTGCCTGGGGATTAAGGGTCGCATCCTCAAGCGAACGCAACTGCTCAACAGCGACCAACGCTCCGGCAGGAAACTCCCTGTTAAGAGCCGAATAGCCGAGCAGTGGTCCCTGCATGAGAACGCGGGGAAAGAGCGCTTCCTGCGTTGGCGCCGCGCCCTCCTCCTGCGGATTCCACAACAGACCGACCCACCCTTTGGAGGGATCCCGTGTGTCGGCAGCAGAAGAGACTCCGCACGAAGCGAGCAGATCAGCATCAAACAACCCGATACACTGCACCTCAAGATCGAGCTGAGCCCCGGCCTCTGCAAGCGCTGCATCTTTCATACGCGCTGCAAGCGTGAGCACATCCCTGGCCGTTGCCCCTCCCCTGTTGTAAATAAAGTTGGCATGATGAGGGCTCACCATAGCGCCACCCTCCGACTCTCCCTTAAAACCAAGCTCCTCAAAGATGCTGCCGCTCGAACGGCCTACCGCATAGTTGTTCTTGAAGGTCGAGCCGCAACTTGGAAAATCGAAGTGGTGCTTTGCGTCGCGCTCCCCTTCATGGCCCTCCATCAATGCTCTTGTCTCCTCTTCCGGTCGGGTATGGGGAAAACGCAAAAGAGCAGCAACCACAATCTCCGGACTCTCCATCAAGGCAGTATGCTTGTAGCCGTAAAAGATCTCTTCCGGCAACCGCCAGCGCAGGCAACCCTCAACCGAGAGCGTCAGAACCGCCGCTGTAATGGCCGAAACCTCACCCCCGAAACAGCGGGCATTCATCCTCACCGTTGCCCCAATCTGGCCGGGAAGCCGGTAGAGCCACTCGCCCCCTCCCCTGCCAGCCCGCAACAGCTCTTCGGCAATGCGGCTGTTCTCCACCCCCGCCTCGCAAAACAGCTCATCATCCGAGAGCCAGTGCATACGCTCCATCCGGCCAAGGGAAATCACCACACCCGCAAAATCAGCGTCCGAAAAAAGGATATTGCTCCCCCTGCCCATGAGCGCAAGCGGGAGGCGTTGCCCGACACTCCAGAGCAGGATATCAGCAAGCTCCGCCAGAGAGCCCGGCTCGGCAAAATAGCGGGCGTTCCCCCCTATTCCGTAATAGCCTTTTTCGGCAAGAGAGAGATGTTCGGAAACAGCGGGCGGTATGGTAAAATCGTTAACAACGGTCATGCGAAGAGGTTCCTGTCACGGGTTAATAGCTGAACAAAAGAGCCGGGGCAGAGGCAATATAAAAAAATATCCGCGCAGCGACAGGCAGGCAGAATCTCTGCTGAGTTCAATGCAAATTTACTTGCTTATTAATCCGATTTATACAATATTAAAGTTGAACTTTACTATTGCACACAATGATTGCACGTCATCTCATGTCTACCCTGCAGGGTCGGGCTGCACAGTATCCGGTTGTAACGCTTACCGGTCCAAGGCAATCAGGTAAAACCACTCTTTGCAGAACAACTTTTCCGGAAAAACCTTACAGCAATCTGGAGCGACCTGATATCCGTCATTTTGCACAGCAGGATCCCGCAGGATTTTTGGCCCAGTTTCCAAAAGGCGCTGTGCTTGATGAAGTGCAGCGTGTGCCTGAATTGCTTTCATGGATTCAGGTTCGCGTTGATGAACACAAAACGGCTGGTGAATTTATTTTGACGGGAAGCCATCAATTTGAACTGAACCGTCATATCAGTCAGTCACTTGCCGGAAGAACCGCTCTACTGAAGCTGTTGCCCTTATCGGTTGCTGAACTGCGTGATGCAGGGCAACCCACCGACGTTGATCGTCTCTTGCTATCGGGTGGTTATCCACGTATTCATGCAGATAATCTTGATCCAGCGGTCATGCTCGGAGATTATTTTGCCACTTATGTTGAACGCGATTTGCGGGAATTGCTGCAATTACGCCTTATGCGCCAGTTTGAAACCTTTGTCCGCCTGGCAGCAGGAAGAGTGGGACAACTGCTCAACCTGCACTCTCTTGCTGCTGATGCCGGGGTTTCGAGCGTGACCGCAAAAAGCTGGCTTACCCTGCTTGAGGCATCCTATGTTGTTTTTTTACTTCCACCCTGGTTTGCCAATATCGGAAAACGATTAACAAAGTCCCCAAAACTCTATTTTTACGATGTGGGTCTATCCTCCTGGCTGATCGGAATAACGCAGGAGTCACATCTGCAAGCTCACCCCCTGCGAGGATCGCTGTTTGAAAATCTGGTAGTTCTTGAAATGCTCAAGTCTCGCATCAATGCCGGCTTGCCAGCAAACCTCCATTTTTATCGCGACATCAGTGGACTGGAAGTTGATGTTCTGCTGGAGGCAGGCAACATCATAAGGCTCTTCGAAATCAAGTCATCGCAGACGATTAATCAGGAGTGTTTCATACAGCTCAATAAAGTTGCGGCTCTTTTTGGTGAACGTGTCGCAAAAAAAGTGGTGCTCTACGCTGGTCATGAACAACAAAAACGCAGCAATGCCGAGGTTACAAGTTATCTGTATGCCGGTGAAACTGCAACCAACGAAAGCAGGTAAAGGGATGGGAGCTCGGCGCTCCCAGGTTGCGCAGGGAAAATATGGGTGCTGTTGTCGTTTATCTTTTATTTTGAGGAGGATAGGGAGCATTTATTACCGATAGACAATATGGACGTTACAAAAACGGAACAACCGCCGGTTATGGTCATTCTTGGACCTACGGCTTCGGGTAAATCGGCGCTTGCTGTGGCGGTGGCGAAAAAGATCGGGGGGGAGATCATTTCGGCTGATTCGCGGCAGATCTACCGGGAACTTGATATTGGTGCGGCAAAGCCCTCTTTGGAGCTGCTTGAAGAGGTGAAGCACCATTTTGTGAATGAAAAAAATATCGGCGAGCCCTTTACGGCTGGCGACTTTGCAACTGAAGCTGTTGAGAGGATTCTTGACATTCATCGGCGCGGGAAGCGTGCGGTTGTTGCGGGTGGCTCAACCCTCTATCTTGAGGGGCTAATTGAGGGGTTTGCTGATCTGCCTCCGGCAAACCCTGCAATAAGGGAGCGGCTGCTTGAGGAACTTGAGCGTGACGGAAAAGAGCGGCTCTATGCACGCCTGCTCGAAAGAGACCCGGCACAGGCGACAACCCTCGACCCGACCAAAAGCCAGCGCCTTATCCGAAGCCTTGAAATCATTGAGATTACCGGTCTGAGCGTGACGGAGTTACAGGCAAGAGGAAAACAGCGACAGGGAGAGATCAGCTTTGTCGTCACAGGTCTTGCGATACCCCGTACTCTCCTCTATGAGCGCATTAACCGACGTACAGATGAAATGATTAAGACTGGGCTTTGCGGCGAGGCTGAACAACTCTATCACAAGTATCAAGCGCTCCTTGCTGGCAGAAAGCTCTCTGCGCTCCAGTCGGTAGGATATCAGGAGCTCTTTCAATATTTTGACGGAAAAGTGACCTCTCATGAAGCCATTTTGCTGATAAAACAGCATACGCGCAACTATGCAAAACGGCAGATCACTTTTTTCAACAACCGACTAAAAGTCAACTGGGTGGATGCCTCGCTCGACAACGATGAGCTTGAGGCTCTTGCCGACCGGCTTGCGCACGACTATCCAGAGAAGTGATTATGACCCCTGCTTCTCCGGGATGAAACCGTATATTTGCAAAAAAAGCGTTATAATGGCAGTGGTGAGCCCCAAGGATCCTCTCATGAATTCCGCCAAAGTAAACTGAAGCCCCCCCCTATGCAACTCGATAAGATAACGCACAGTGAAATCACTGATATAGAGCTGTTACTGCAAAAAGAGCGGCTCTTCAGTAAACAGATCATAAGCTCTATCCCCGGTACCTTTTATATCCTTGATGCCAACGGCAAATTTGTTGCATGGAACAAAGAGGTGCGAGATAAAAGCTTTTGCGTATCAGAAGAGGAGATGGCTGAAACGTTCGGAATAGAGATCTTCCATCCGGATGACAGGGTTCGTGGTATTGAAACGCTGCAAAATGTACTGCAGAATAACGCGGAAGTGATTGAGGAGTTCCGGGTAGTGCCTCGAGGAGGAACTGACGTTGAGTGGCGCATCATGACAGGTAAAAGGATCATGATTGATGGATCTCCCTTTGTTATCGGTGTGGGTATCGACATCACTAAACGCAAACGTGCGGAAGAGGCATTAAATAAAAGCGAGACTCAGTTCAAAACCCTGTTTGACGAACACCCGGCAGTCATGATAACGCATGACCCTGTAACAGGAGATATTGTGGATGCTAATCAGGCGGCAGCGGCCTATTATGGATGGTCGATCGATGAGTTGCGCCGGATGAATATCAAGCAACTCAATACACTCTCTCCCGAAGCGATTCAGCAAGAGATCGACAACTGGTTAACTCTGGATCAGAGAAAAATGTCATTTTGTCACAGAAGAGCCGATGGCAGCAGCCGCAATGTTGAAATATTCGCCAGAAAAGTCAGGATAAAAGATCGTGATCTTATATCTGCAATTATTCATGATGTTACAGAACGAATTCAGACTGAGAACGAACTGCAGCGGCTTGGTCGGGTACTTCAGACGACAAACTGCTGCAATGATGCCCTTCTGCATACTGACGATGAAACCGAGTTGCTGCAAAAAATCTGCGATATCATAATTGATCGAGGTGATTACCTTACGGCATGGGTTGGATATGCCGGACATGATGAAGAAAAAAGCATCAACCCTGTAGCTCAGGCAGGTCTTGCTGATAAGTATTTACAGGCAATGAAAGTATCCTGGGCTGATAACGAATATGGACAGGGTCCTGCTGCCAAGGCAATACGCACCGGCCAACCCCAATCTTGCGGCATACAAAATATTGAGCAGGATCCAAGGTTTGCACTATGGATGAATGAAGCAAAAAAACATACCCAAGCCTCCATTTACAGTATGCCGCTCAAAATTGGCACTTTTGCAATCGGTGCCTTAAATATCTGTTCAGAGCAGCCCAATGCCTTTCATACATCCGAAACAGAGCTCCTTAACAGCCTTGCAGAGAATCTTGCCTATGGCATATCGATGGTACGCGATCGCAGAAAGTTGCTTGAAAGCGAGCAACGATTCAAGATGCTCTTTGATAGCCGTTCGGCCATTCAACTCATCCTTGATGCCACAACCGGGGAGATCATTGATGCCAATAAAGCTGCTGCAGAATTTTACGGATGGACGGTTGCAAAGTTGAAGCAGATGTTTTTTTGGGAAATTGATACCCTTCCCCAAGAAATCATCATCAGAAAGATGTTGGGCAAAAAATGTGATCCTGCCAAACATATACTGGCATTTCACCGTCTTGCTAATGGCTCCATACGAGACATTGAAGTTTTCTTGAACAAAATCGAAATTGATGATCAAGAAATTATTCATGCCATCATTCATGACATTACTGAGCGTAATCGCCTTGAAATGATCAATGCATTCCGGCTTAAACTTCTCAATATCGCCGACAGTCGTTCGATAGAAGAGTTGCTTATATTCACTATTGATGAAGCTGAAAAGATCACAGGAAGTTCAATCGGCTTCCTTCACCTTGTTGAAGCTGACCAGATAACACTCTCGCTACAGGCGTGGTCGACCAATACGTTGCAGCATAAGTGCAAGGCTGAGGGTAAAGGCCTGCACTACCCATTGAACAATGCCGGTGTATGGGCCGATGCGCTTCGTGAGCAAAAAGCGATTATTCACAATAATTTCTCCTTGCTTGAGTATCGCAAGGGTGTGCCCGAGGGCCATGCTGAAATAGAGCGGGAGATGGTTATTCCGGTCATGCGGAATCAGAAAATCGTGGCTATCATGGGGGTTGGCAACAAGCAGACAAACTATGATGATAATGATGTGAAGTGGATGGAAATTTTAGCCAATCAACTCTTTGGTATTGTTGCTCATAAAATAAGTGAGCAGGAAAAAGGTGTGCTTTTGGCACAACTTCAGCATACATCAAGAATGGAGATGATCGGCCAGCTTGCCGCAGGAATCGCACATGAAATCAACAATCCCCTCAATTTCATTACCCTCAACGCACATACAATCCTGGAGGATTTTAACGATCTTCGTAAACTTGTGGATCGTCATCGCCGGATAATCGGAAAAGCAGAGCAAATTCCGGCTCTTGCCGAATTGGTAACTCAACTTCGCGAAGAAGAGAAGATATATGATATTGACGACCTTCTCGACAGTATCCCTGAGTCGCTTGAAAAATTACAGACTGGGATCGAACGCATATCGACCATCACGAACAGTATGAGAAGCTACTCCTTCAAGAACGACAAAGAGCAGTTAAGCGAACTTAATCTCAACAAGGCAATCCATGAAGCACTTGTCATAGCAAAACACGAATACAGTGAAATTGCCACTGTTACCTTAGAGCTTGAGGAGCTTTCGCCGCTCGTTTGCAATCCTCCACAGATTAATCAGGTCATCCTCAACCTGATTATCAACTCAAGTCATGCCATCAAGTCACAAAACCGAAAGAGTCTCGGCAAAATTGAGATTAAAACATGGGCCAGCGGTGAGAACGTCTGTTGTTCCGTTACTGATGATGGCCCTGGAATCCCCGAAACAGTCATAAACCGGGTATTTGAACCCTTTTTTACAACAAAGGATCCGGGGAAAGGAACCGGGCTTGGTTTAAGTATCAGCTACGACATCATTGTCAATAAGCATAAGGGAAACCTCTCTGCGGCCTCTCCGGCGGAAGGTGGTACGGTGTTTACGCTCACACTGCCGATTTCCTTGAACAACCACTTGGGAGCAATCTAAGCGAATGCACCTTTTCGAAAGCGGTGAACACCTGTGTATCCATAACCATCCGGAATTACGCCTTAAGTTGATTGCGGAGAGTGGTGATTGAGGTAACAACCGCTCCTGGATTTTTGGCAATAATGGAAGATGCGAGATTGACAAGTGCAGAAACACAGTTTATGACACTGGAAATTTTTTGCAACGTTTTGATCTTTTGATTGGTCTCTTCGATGACGCCTTGCAATTCATTGGCTGGGGCGGCCAGCGCCTCTATGGAGAGACCAACGGCAGCCGTGGTTGCATCGCTCGACAAACAAAGGAGTGTCTGGCAAAATTCGTAGAGAGAGTCATACTCTGCACGGCTTATTTTTTGTTCTTCCTGATTATAATGGTCATCCATATAACACTTGACGCTGTGCTCAACGGCACGAAATGATTCCGCAATACTGCGGGCTTCATCTGGAGTTAAAGGTAACGCCATCTTCATCCTCTCCTTTTTTTCAGGATTGAGCAAGTATTGTTATCTGCTTGCGAAGGTCAAGAACAGATGCGAAAAGATTCTTGATTAATATTTTGTCATTGAGGTTGTTTCGATGATCATAAAGCTGCTGATGCCCCTTAGAAATAGTATCAAGAACAGTCAGATAGGCCCTCACCGCATTCAAACGCGCCGTATTTTGCTCTTGACGCAACTCTCTCCACTCCGTAACGGCATCTTTTGCCGCAGCGGAAGGATGACCATCTACAAGGAGAGCTCCATAATACAAATCAAGAGCATCGCTTTCTGTTTGTAAATCATTCTGAAAATCAGAAGCAACGATCTGACGAAGTTCACCTGCAAGGATTATTTGCAGTGGAGCATTCGCCTGCTCGATACTGTTTTTCACCTGCTTTGCCTGATAGGGCTTCATGAGCGTTTGAACAATAGAACCAACCGCACCAAGTGTTCTTGTCGAAATCCTTTTGCCTGCCGGAAGCTTTGCGTTCAAGGTTGTGATTTCCGCATTCAATGTCGTGACGTTTTTGGTGTAGTCCACGGTACCGTCGGCAGAGAGAGTTGCCAAAGCTCCCATATAATCAGAGACAACCGATAATATCACGTTCAGCACTTCAGCCTGATGCTTGCGTTCAATCGAGTTTGCAGCATACACACTCTGGCGCTGTTCAAAGAGCCTCTTCTGCTCCTCGGTTGGCCTCTTGTAATGTTTAAAATGGAGCGCATCGTAGCGTTTCAACCTCAAGGGTGTCTCCGCATAGGTTATAACGACCCCATTAAACTCCGATGCTTCGAGCGATGTTTTTGACCACTCCTGTACTGCTGTCAAATTGGTACAGGACGCAGTCAGAATAACCATGCACAAGCAGGCAAAAACCGACAACCTTCCTTTTCTGCTTATCAGAGATTGCATCTGCTCTCCTTTTTTAGAATAAACCTGGACGATAAAAAAAGCACCTTATAAATGTAATTAAAACATATTAAAAACACGATTGTTGATGTATGTTTTTTAAACCGCATCAGGACCGCTTGCTCCATTTTGCTCCGTTTACTGCACCCGTGGCGCGCCCGTACCCTGCCTGGTTTTTGTTTGTTCCATTTTATTCCGTTTAATGGATGTGATGATAGAAGAGATGCGCAAAAACTCCGCCGCTGCCAGGCGTAGCCGTCTGATTATATTTGCCAGTGATGGTTTATTTACTACTTTCTGACAGGGAGTGTTTTAACATCCCCGTGCGCTGCCAGCCAAACAATCCTTTAGACGCTTGAATGACAATGTTTTACAGTTATTAAAGTATAGGTTTATCATGAAATACTCAGTATCAGCCCGCAAAGAATTAACAATTCTAAAAATAGAAGAGGATGTGTTCGACTTTCGCCACAGTGACGCATTCAAGTTGGCAATTGAAGGACTGGTGGACAGTGAGAACGCCAAAAACCTGGTCATCGATTTTTCTCAGGTAAAAGCCATTGATTCTTGTGGAATCAGCTCAATGCTGCTTGCTCACCAGCTCTCGAACCAGTCACAGGGGCTGGCCATTTTCGTCTCTCTCTGTAAACAGATCAAAGATCTTCTGAAACTAACCAATCTCGACAAACAGCTCTATATTTTTTCTTCGATCAATGAGGTTGTGACCCTGATTGAACCAGCCATGAAAAACAAGCGGGGCGCCAGGGGAAAATCACAGCCCCCGGTTGATGAAATCATTGATGAACTTCTTTGCGACGACCTTGACCTTATAGCCGAACCTGATCTCCATGATGAAGATCTCGACGAACATCTTGTGGAATCTGATGAAATATGCCTTGAATCTAAGCTCTCCGATCCTGTAACTGAAAAAGAAAGCTGTTCAAAAAAACGGGGACGTCCTAAAAAAACAGAATCCGACACTACACCAAAATCAAAAAAACACAAGGAAGAGCCTGACGCCTGAAGAGCATTTTCCCTGTTGACACCCGTTATGTCATACCAGCCCACTCCCGTCCAAAACTCCGGATAAGGCGAATCTTGCCCCTGAGAGCTATAAGGAACTCCCTCACATTCCTGCTCCGGGGCTGATTGCCAGGCTTCTTCACTCTGCCTGAAAATCCGGAGGAACCTTGGCAAGTACCATTCTATTACATACATTATAGCACGGAGTATCTTGCGCTTCAGAGCAGAAACCACAATAATTTACATCATGGGGGATATTTTTTTCCGACGCAGGGTGGAACAACTGCTTGGTGATGCGGGCGGAGTCGACAAGAAAGTTTCGGGAGTGCTGCGTTTCAGGATGTGGCGCTACTATCTGCTGAGTGCTGCTGGCTCTTTTCGTGCACGGCATGTCCAGCTCTGGCAGCTTTTATATTCGCACTACGGAGTAGAAGGGCAATTCAAGGTACCACGCGCCGGTAGTATTCGCCGGTAACGGTTTCTTCATGGGTAAAGAAGATAGCGCAAGGGAGTGCTTCGGTTGAACTGCTCCACCTGCCTGCGGCTCTCCTCCAGAATGGTTTCAAGAGGCAACTGTTGTTGAATCATCTCCCGAAAAAGAGGGGTTCCTGAGAGCTGGTCAAAAAACTCCCCTCTTTTATCGAGGTTAATCTCTGTTGGATAGAGTCGCTGAAGCTCAAGCAGCAATGCTGCGGCCGTTCTGAAGGGACTGAACGCTTTGCGGTCGAAAAGCGAGAACTTCAAGCCATAGCAGCGCTCTCCATTGAACTTTCCTGAGTTTGGCTGAAAAACGACAGGAGTAAACGAGACTCCCGCCAAACGGTATTTACCGAGAGCATCAGCCAACTCCCCACTCCTGATGAACGGGGCACCAAACTGCATGAAAGGGGCATCGGTACCACGCCCTTCGCTGACCGTTGTAGCTTCAAGAAAGACTGTGGCAGGATAGATGATAGCAGTCTCAACACTTCTAATGTTCGGTGAAGGACTTCTGAAACTGAACCCCTCGTACTCATCGCCAAACTTCCGGCGCCCGTACCCCTTCATCGCAATCACCCTGAGATCAAGTTTCTTGAAACATCGCTCCTTCAGCAGCAAAGCAATTTCTCCAACCGTCATCGAATGCACAAAAGGGATATCGACTGCCCCGACAAATGAGGCATATCCCGGCTTCAGCATGAACCCTTGGGGATGAAGAGGAATAATGGGATTGGGGCGATCAAGCACCATGAAGGGTATAGCAGCCTCTTCACAGGCCTCCATGGCGCTCTTCATGGTCGAAATATAGGTATAGCAACGGGTACCGACATCCTGAAGATCAAAAATCAGCAGGTCAATTTGACGCAACTGCTCTCTATCGGGTTTTTTGGAAGCTCCGTAGAGCGAAAAGACCTGAAGTGTATCCGAAACCACGCCGCTGCCAACTTTTTTTCCGGCTTCGATATCCGCCGAAAAGCCATGCTCCGGGGCCATGAGAAACTTCAGTTTGACGCCACTGCGAAGCATAAGGAAGTAGCCAGGCTCTCCTTTCCGGCTGAGACTTGCCGCATTGGTAATAAGGCCAACCCTCAAGCCGGAGAGTTCCCGGAATCCGGATGCTTCAAGCCGATCGAGACCGCAGAGCAAAGGTTTCGCCAAAGCCGGAAGCGCTACGAGAGAGAGTAGCGCGACAGCAACGAATGCGACCAAAAGCTTTGAGAAACCCTTGGCTCCGAAATGGATATACCGTTTAAAAAAGAGGTGGTTCATAATCATCAGTGCATCTGAACGAAATCGGGGTTTATCACTCAAAACAAAAAAGCCGCCCTTTTGATGAGGCGGCTTTACTGGTGGTGGGGACAGGACTTGAACCTGCAACCTTCGGGTTATGAGCCCGACGAGCTACCAATTGCTCCACCCCACGATGTTTGTGCTATCAATGTAAGCAATAAATATTGATTTGCAAACTATTATTGTATCAATCTGCCGTTTATTTCATTTCCTTGCGGTTCTATGACAAAAAGCTTCCCGTCAGCGCCCTCTACGGCAAGAATCATCCCCTCCGACACCTCATCACGAATGGTGCGGTCGGCAAGATTGGCCACAATAAGCACATTTTTGCCTACCATCTCTTCGGGAGTGTAGTGTTTGGCTATGCCGGCGAGCACCTGCTTTGTCACAGAACCAACCTGCAACTGAAGTTTCAGGAGTTTGGCAGCTTTATTAACTTTTTCAGCAGAGATGACGCGTGCAACCCTCAAATCAACCTTCAAAAAATCGTCAAAGCTGATGAGAGGTTTGAACTCCATCTTTTGCTGTTCAACTCCAGCCTCACGCTTTACGGCATCGGCCAGCAAACCCTCAATTTTTGCAAGTTCAGGTGCGATATCACTCTCCTCGATTTTGGTGAAAAGAATTTCCGAAGTTTCGCGAAGTCGATGTCCCATGTTCAACCCTGGCCTTTTCGCCTGCTCCCAGAGTGAGACACCTGGTTTGATGAGGCTTTCGATCGTACCGGCAAAACCAAGCATAGCGTGTATGCGATTGCTGGTTTCCGGAATAACAGGATAAAAGAGCAGGGCAAGCGTATGGCAGAGGTTCAGGGATACTGACATGATCTTCGCAGCAGCATCGCGATCACTCTTTATTAGTTTCCATGGTTCGTTTTGCGTAAGAAACCGGTTAGCCTTACGAGCTATATCCATTGTTTTGGAAACTGCCTCACGGAAATGAAAGTGTTCATAAGCTTCTCCAATTTCATCAACCAAATCATCAAGATCCACCCTATTGCCAAGCTCATCAATCAAATCATCATTACCATGAGTCTGAATAACTGTAAAGGACTTAATAACATCAGGAGGACAATCAATCGGCACGACCCCACCGAATTTCGAATTGGTAAAATCAACCGACCGCTTGATAAAGTTTCCAAGGGTATCGGCCAGTTCGCCATTGGTTCTGTTCTGAAAATCAACCCAACTGAAATCAGTATCTTTGTTTTCAGGATAATTCATGGCAATACTGTAACGAAGGGTATCGGCCGGGAACTTTTCAAGAAATTCACCCAGATAGATAGCATAGTTTCTCGACTTCGAAAACTTTCTTCCCTCAAAGTTCATGAATTCCGAAGCAGGCACATTGTCGGCAAGATTGTAACACCCGCTTTGGCGTCCCTCATTCCACGCCATCAGGATTGCGGGAAGCATCAGAGTATGAAAGACCACATTATCCTTGCCAATAAACTGAACAAGGCGACACTCGGGGTTCTGCCAGTACTCTTTCCACCGCTCACTTTGCCCAAGCGCTGCGGCCCACTCCCTGGTAAAGGAGATATAACCAAGCACGGCATCAAACCAGACATAGAGCACCTTGCCCAGAGCCTCCTGGCTCTCAAGCGGGACTTTGATTCCCCATCCAAGATCACGGGTGATGGCCCTGTCTTTCAGCCCTTGATTCAGCCAGGTTCGGGAATAATTGACCACATTCTGCCGCCACTCCTCCTCATGCTCCTGCACGTAGTTCTCAAGCTGTTGCTGAAAACGGCCGAGCGGAAAATACCAGTGCATGGTTTCGCGAAGTTCCGGCGTAGCATCCGAAAGTTTGCTTTTGGGGTTAATCAGCTCCAGCGGGCTTAAATGAGTGCCGCACTGTTCGCACTGATCGCCGTTGGCCTCCGTATTGTTACATATCGGGCAGGTTCCTGTCACATAGCGATCCGAAAGAAAGCGGTCAGCCTTGCGGTCAAAAAAAAGCTTTTCGCTCTTTCTCTGAAAAATCCCCTTCTCTTCAATATCAAGAAAAAATTCCTGGGCAGTCTTGTGATGCAGCTCAGAAGTTGTTCTGCCATAGTAGTCAAAAGAAATTCCGCACTTCGAGAAGGCCGCCATGTTCATCTGATGATAGCGGTCAACAACATCCCGTGGCGAAATCCCCTCTTTCTCGGCTGTAATGGTAATGGGCACACCGTGTTCATCCGAGCCGCCAATATGGATAATATCCTCACCCTTGAGCCTCTTATAGCGAACATAGATATCTGCGGGAAGATAGACCCCCGCAAGATGGCCAAGATGAACCGGACCATTGGCATAAGGAAGTGCTGTCGTAACAAGGGTTTTTGTAAACTGATGCATGAGTTGGGCGTTATTTTTTGACAAACAGTGCATTGAACTTGTTGAGGGGAAGCCTGCGGGTCTGGTCGCTCTTCAAATAACGAAGCCAGACAAGTTTTTTCTGGACATCAACGCCGTCAACAACCGCAGCCCCTTCGGGAGTATTAACCCTGCTCCCAGTAGCAGGAAACTGTGAAGGAACATTCGGCTGTGTACGACAGCCCTTTTCATGTTTCGAATAACCGAGGCAGCATTTCGGACGGTTACACAACCCGGTGATATTGAACGCATGGCTCTCATTGCCTGACGTTTCAGAATATTGTGATTTTTCAGCAAAGGGATTTGCGTGGATTTTCGGGATCCAGCTCGAACAACAAAGAAGGCAGCCACATGGCCCAAAGGCATTTGCCCTTCTGGCCTCTTCCCGTGTGGTTATCTGCACCATCTGGATTCTTGCCTTGAACTCTCCTGCCAAGTCACGCACAAGCGTCCTGAAATCAACCCGGTGTGATGATGTGTAATAGACCGAAAGCTTCTGCTGATCCATGCGCAACTCAACATCAACAAGCTTCAGATCAAGTTCATGCTTTTTAATCTTGTTCAAGCAAACCTCCCGTATCTCCGACTGCCTTTTTTTCAGCTCAACAATAGCTTGATTGTCACTCTCGTCAGCAACCCTCAACACTGCGGTCCACTCCTGGCCACTTTTATCGAGCCCTTTAAGCTGGATCTTTTTTCGGGCAATCTGGCCAGTCGAATAGACAATACCAAAATCGTAACCACCGTCAGACTCAATAATAACCTGCATGCCGATAGTGAACGGAATCCCCGTATTATTGACAAAAAACTCCCTCCTGCACCCCTGCAACTCAACCTCACATATATCAGAGGAGACATCATCAGCAATAGCCCCGTAAATCGCCTCCATCTCACTGTGCAACAACTGTGAAAGCCGCAACCGAACCCGTGTATTATCACCTAAAAGACAACTGCATATAACATTACTCATAACCGGTCAATTTGGTATATAGGAAACAACTCATCTCTCTCACTCTACATTTTCCGCCTTCAAGGTATGCAAATTTATCCTCTTTTCACCATACCACAAATCGCCCCAAAATGGGATGAAATTCGATAGATCGAAGTTTTGATAGACAGTAAGCGCTCCATAGCAATTGATTCCAGAATAAAATAGCCAGGGAACTCATGACTCAGGCTATGCTCGAACAGGAATTACGGAATTATTTTTTGCTAAACACTTAGAACTGCAATAATGAAAAAAAGTATTATTGATTACACAAATGATTGAACGATTGAATGAAAGACTGATTGAACGATTGTGTGATTGATGACAAATAAGCGAAGAGTGCCTCCCCACCCTGTCACTCATTGGGTAAATGGAGGAATTGTCGGATCGCTTCAATGCGTCTGTTGATTGACGGGGTTCCCTTGACGATAATCCTTGCGTCATCAAGTGTGCGGTTGATGACCCTCTCCCTGAGTTCGTCAAGATGCCGCTCCGTCAGCCCCTGCATGTATGTGGTCATAGCGTCCGGGCCCGGAAACTCTTTTGCCGTTACCAGAAGCGGTTCTTTGAATGATAAAAAGAGTTCCGGTTTTTGTTCGTCGAGATATTCAATCCGACTGACAACTGAAACAAGGTAGATCGCAGGTAGCGTATCAAAAACGCGGGAAAGAATTGATGCTGTCCCTTTGAAAAAAAAGAGGGGCCTCTTGTCAACAGATTCTATCTTGCCTTGGGGAAAAATCCATAACGCATTTTGTCGCTCACTCTTGGCAGTCAGCAATTCGGCGGCATACTGAAGGGTGCCAACCGCACTTCTCGGACGGGAACGGTCGAGGGAGAACGCTCCTATACGAGTGAAAAAGCGATGTTTCCGCAACTGCTGAAACTCAATAATGATATGCAGATTCTGAAAAAAAAACTTTTCGGTACAGAGTTGCGACCAGAAGCCGTCCCACCAGTAGGCATGATTTGCAAAAAAAATAACCGGAGTGCCGTGATCCATCTCCTGCACTCCGGGCTGCAAAAAAACACGTACCGAGTTAAAATACCTGCGGAACTGCCGACGGGAATACCAGCCAAACCACAAGGTATAAAGCCTGCTGCGACGAACTTTCAGCATAGAACCCCTATTTGAACGCTCTCCTGATCCGGTTTACCGCTTCCTCCAGTGAGGCAATTGAAGCCGCGTAAGAAAGACGGAGATTTTCAGGCGCACCAAACGCATCGCCAGGTACGGTTGCCACATGATGAACTTTCAGAAGATATTCAGCAACATCTGCCGAATCTTTCATGACAACGCCATTAAACGTCTGGCCAAGCACACCGCTGATATCGGGGAAAATGTAAAAAGCACCCTGAGGAAGAGCTGTCTTGAATCCGGGGATGCTGTTGAGAGCCTCATACATGTAATCGCGCCTCTTTTCAAATTCAGCACGGCGCTCTTCAACAATACCCTGATCACCCGTCAAAGCGGCAACAGCGGCTTTCTGGGCTATGGCATTAGGATTTGAGGTGGTCTGCGACTGAATCTTGTCGCAGGCATCAATCAGCCATTTCGGCCCGGCAAGGTAACCGATTCGCCAGCCGGTCATAGCGTAGGTTTTCGAAACACCATTACTCACAATGACCCACTCCTTCATTTCAGGAATCCTTGCAGGAGAAAACGCACGAACATCGCCATAGACAATCATGTCGTACATCTCATCAGAGAGCACAAAAATACCCCGCCCTTCGACCACCTTCATCAAGGCTCGAACCTCCACTTCACTATAAACCGACCCGGTTGGATTCGATGGAGAGTTCAGTACAAGGATCTTTGTTTTCGGAGTAATGGCGCCCTCAAGCTGGGAGGGTGTCATTTTATAGTCGCTTTCAAGAGTGGTATGAACAATAACGGGTATTCCGCCTGCGAGTCGAACCATTTCCGGGAAACTCACCCAGTAAGGTGCGGGCACAATCACCTCATCGCCCTCTTCGCAAAGAGCAAGAAAAGTATTCGCCAGAGTCTGCTTGCCGCCATTGCTGACGATGATCTGGTTTTCCTCAAAATCGAGACCATTATCGCGCCGGAACTTTTCGACAATTGCTTTTTTTAGCTCAGCAATACCCGAATTTGCAGTATACCGGGTAAACCCTGCATTGATGGCATCTATGCCAGCCTGATTGACATGAGCAGGAGTGGGAAAGTCGGGCTCACCAGCCGAAAGACTGACAATGTCGTGCCCTTCAGCCTTCATTTTACCGGCAAGATTGCTGATTCGCATGGTCTGTGACTCCTGCATACTGAGCACCCTGCGGGTGAGATATTGTTCTTCCGAAAGAGGTGTTTTTGACATATAAAAGTGGTTTGTTATAATTTTTATCTACTCTGCTCTTCACGTTTTTGATGCATCATCTCCAGAACACAGGGATGGACAAATTTACTGACGTCTCCTCCCAGCATGCCCACCTCCTTGATGATTGATGACGCCACATAGGTGTATTTGACATTTGGCATCAAAAATACGGTGGTCACCTCCGGATAGAGCTGACGGTTCAAAAGCGACATCTGAAATTCGTATTCAAAATCCTTAACCTGCCTCACCCCCCTGACAATGGCTCTCGCCCCCACCTGACGGGCATAATCTACAAGAAGCCCATTGTGCAGCACATCAACAGATACACCAGGATAATCGCAGGTGACCTCCCTCGTCATTACGTCCCGCTCTTCGGCAGTAAAAAGCGCACGCTTCTGGGAGTTCTCAGCAATAACGACAATAACTTCCTCAAAAATATTCAGGGCACGCTCAAGCACATCAAGATGACCGTTGGTAAAAGGATCAAAGGTACCCGGATAAATGGCTTTTGTTTTCATCGGCGGCAAAGGTCAATGCTGAAAAAAAGTAACTCTCGTCATGCCATAATCGCGGTGAAAAGAGTAATAGGGCGTGTGCTGAAAATCGAGCTGCGCGCTATGCTCAACGAGCAGAAACCCCTCGCAGGCAAGAAGGGTGTCTGAAAAAATGCTGTCAATCAATCGATCATAATCCGGCCAGGAGTAAGGGGGATCGCAAAAAAGAAGATCAAACGGCCCCGTCGCACGGCGAAGAAACGCCAAAACATCTCCGTTGACAATCTTGACACTCTCTTGTACCCCCAACTGAAGTGCGGTTGCCTTCAGCGCTTTGAGGGCGTCAACATGCTGATCGACAAAGCAAACCGTGCTGGCACCACGGCTCAACGCCTCAAAACCAAGGGAGCCAAAACCCGCAAACAAATCAAGGATGGAGGCGCCCTCAAAGTCTATCCTTGCTGTAAGCGTATCAAAGAGCGACTTCTTTACCCTGCTGCTGCAGGGACGTATCGCGAGTGACGATGAACTCTTTATTTTCCGTCCTTTATAGAGACCTGCCAGAATCTGCATAAAGCTGCCTTCAGCTCAAAAAATCACCAAACCGTGTCTCGCCAAGAATGGCAAGCGCTTTAATGGCATCATCCTTGGACGGCGGTTTTCCGTGCCAGTTGGATTTATCAGGCATACTTCCCTCAAAAAAGGGAACACCTTTGCCCATGATGGTTGTCGCAAGAATCACGGTCGGCTTCTGACGATCACCACACGCCTTGATTTTTTCAACTGTTGAAACAAAATCCTCCATATCGTTGCCATTGCAACAACAAACATCCCATCCAAACGAGCGCCATTTATCAGCAAACGGCTCAACGCTCATGATGGAGGTAACCTCACCATCAATCTGCAAATTGTTGTAATCAACAATACCAATAATCTTGTCCAGCTTGTAATGAGAGGCGCTCATCGCCGCTTCCCAAATCTGCCCCTCCTGGCACTCGCCATCGCCCATCAAACAGAAAACATCACCCTGACGCCCATCAAGACGAAGACCAAGCGCTGCACCAACCGCAGCGGAAAGACCCTGACCAAGGGATCCGGAAGCAATTCTGATTCCTGGAAGCTTCGCTTCAGAGGTAGGATGACCCTGCAGGTAGGAGCTGACCTGTCGAAGTGAATTCAGTTCACTGAGAGGAAAATAACCTGAGCGAGCCAGCACACTGTACCATACCGGAGCAATATGGCCATTGGAGAGGAAAACCATATCCTCGTCATGCTGCTTCCAGAACTCATGCGGCTTATGCTGAAGTACCCGGAAATAAAGCGCGGTAAAAACATCGGCCATGCCGAGCGAACCACCCGTATGACCGGAATTGGCCATAGCAAGCATTCTGATAACATCACGACGGACCTGGCGGGCCATCTCCTTGAGATCATCAATAGAGGCAAGCTCAAGAAGCACGCCTTTTCTTTCAGCAGGATACAGTTTCAACTCTTTTGCCATGGTAGGTCAACAAAATGCTTGTGAATGAATAAAAAAAAGCTTGAAGTTAAGTGGCTGGAGATAAATAACAAAAAAAACTTATTCATGGTGCAGCTTTCTTTCCCTTATAAACTTCCATACGGCCAAAGAAAGTATTAAAACAAAAGTAATCGTTACGGGGATGCTATACATGGCCGCATAACCGCCGATATCCTGCCAGTTGCTTCCAAGTAAATAACCCCCATAAAGCAAAAGAACATTCCAGGCTGTAGCGCTCAGCACTGCTGCAAGAAAAACATACATGCTCTTCAGGTGCATCAAACCAGCCATAACCGAAATAACAGCTCTCGAACCAAAGAGAAAACGGTTTACCAGTACAGCGAGATAGCCATGAGTGGCAAATTTTCGGCGAAGCAGCTCCATATCCGAAGGGGGGAAAAAACGGTGAGCACTTTTTGCCAGCCAGTGCTTCGCCGGGCTCTTCCCTTCTGCATACAATTTCATGCCAAGATGTCGACTGAGCATGTAGACAAGCATAAAACCTGCGGTAGAACCCAACGAAGACCACAAGAGTGCCCCGACAAACGTTATCCCGCTTTGAATTATCAGATAACCGATAAAAGCGATGGGAATATCTCCGGGTATCGGCGGCACAACATTTTCAAGAAAAGCAACCAGAAAGAGAAACAAATAGATCGTCGCAGGGTCGGCATGTTGCAGCCAGACAATCGCAGCTTCAAGCATAACCGATTCTCCCTTCTATAATGCTATGCTCAGTCAAGGTCAAGAACCCTTCTCTGCACTTCGCTGTAAGCATCCTCAACTCCACCGAGGTCAAAGCGGAAACGATCCTTGTCCATTTTTTCATTCGTATCAAGATCCCAGAAACGGCAGGTATCAGGGCTTATCTCGTCACCAAGCAGAATCTCATGGTTGTGACGACCGAACTCAAGCTTGAAATCGACCAGTTTCAGTTTCCTTGCGGCAAAAAACTCTCTGAGCAAAGCATTGATGCTCTCTGCGCGATTTTTCAGAAACGCAAGTTCCTCAAGCGTGGCGACGCCGAGCGCTACGGCATGGGCCTCATTCATCAGCGGATCATCGAGATCATCATCTTTGAGATAAAACTCGACAATCGGCGTTTCAAGAACGGTTCCCTCGCTGAAGCCGTACCGCTTCACCAGCGAACCTGCGGCAATATTGCGCACAACAACCTCAACCTTGATAATATCGAGATAACGGCACAGCATATCACGATCGGAGAGCTTCTCGACAAAATGGGTACGAATCCCCTGAGCTTCAAGCAAAGTAAAGAGCTTGCATGAAATAGCGTTGTTCACAACACCCTTCTCGGCGATACTCCCCTTTTTCTTGTTATTGAACGCTGTTGCATCATCCTTGAACTCCTGTATCACCAGATTGGCATCATCCGTTAAAAAAACTTTTTTAGCTTTGCCTTCGTACAGTTGTGTCGTCTTTTTCATATAGCAATAAAATTATAGTGATTGGTCATCGCGAACGATAACCGTTAATACCTCGAACAATCAGCCCCCTTGCTGAACCTCCTGGTCAGATGCCGCCTGCTGCACCGCGCCGGTAAGCACAATGGCAATCTGATCATCAGTCAGCCCCTTGTCTTTCAAAAAACTCATAAACCTGAATACACCCAAATCCGACAGCATCGCTTTCGGCTGATACTGCTCATCGAGTCCCCTTGCACGACTGTACTCTTCCGAGGTCTTGATCCAGTCGTCAATAAACTGTTCCGACTTCCCGTTCTCAAGAAAAAAACCGGCCACAATCACTTTAACCCTGTCCATTGCCGGTTCCGGATGAGCCTTGAACAACAGTTGCATCTCTTCAGAAATCCTTGCCAGCACAATAACCGCCTCCCTGTCAAGGGTCTCCTCGAGGATCTCTTTAGCCTGTTCCTTGACATCACTCTTCTGGGTCATAATGCTTCCCGGATTGTTGAAAAATAAAATATTGACAAACTGGAAAATCTCGATTAAGTTACAGAATCATTATGGGAAAGAAAAAAAATTAGACCGAAAGAGGCCATGCAAAAACTGCTCTGCTGCGTTTTTCTCGTTTTCATCACTGCCTTATCGATATCAGGGCCGGTTAAGGGAAGTTTAAATGCTGAAAAAAGCGTACTTTTCCTTTGGTGGAACGTTGAAAATCTTTTCGATTGGCACAACGACCCGGTAACCGAAGATGACGATTTTACCCCGGAAGGAAAACTGCAATGGACAGAAAAAAGAGTCCTGCTGAAAGAGATGCGCATCCGACACCTCCTCTCAGCAGTAGAGGCACACCCAGACTACAAAAAATATCCCGACATCCTTGCTTTTGCCGAAGTAGAAAACAGGAATATCTTTGAGAGTACACTTCAGGGTACCGGCGACGTCGTTTACAAAACCATCTATCACGAATCGCGTGATCCGAGGGGTATCGACATCGGACTCGCCTATAACCCGAAAACAATTCGCCCGGCAGGATCGAAAGCCTACTCAGTACCTCTTGACGACAGGCCGACAAGAAAAATCATCGTCGCCGCATTTTCAGCCGACAACCACCCTTTTTACCTCATTCTGAACCACTGGCCTTCACGCTCCTTCGACACAGGATGGACTGAGCCGAAACGACTTGCTGCGGCAAAAGTTGCGCGCCACATTCTCGACAGCCTGCTTGTGAGCAATCCGAAAGCTGACTGCATCGTCATGGGCGACTTCAATGATGAACCCTTCGACCGCTCCCTCAAACAGGTACTTCGTTCAACAGAGGATGCCGCAAAAGTGAGGGCAAACACCAACGGCCTCCTTTACAACTGCTGGAGCGACTACGAGGGAATAGGCAGCTACTTCTACAACAACCACTGGCAACAGATCGACCAGATCCTCCTCAGCCCGGGAATGCTTGACAACAGAGGACTTACAACGCCAGAAGAGGCATTCCGCTGCTTCACCTTTTTCCGGCTCTTCGACTACTCCGCCAAAAAGCCCTGGGCCACCTACGAAAAAAGAAAATACAAAGGGGGCTACTCCGACCATCTGCCATTGATTTTGAAAGCCCGCATTGTGCCTTAGCACCGTTCCAGCTTTAAACAAAAAAAAATTTCGCTGATTGTATGCCGCAACAAAACCATCAACGTCATTTCAACGCCTGTAGAGCCTCACTTGGCATTATGCTTGTGATTATCGGAGATGTTTTTCACCGTCCACACCACACGCTTTGTAAACACAGCCTTGCGGACAGGGCACTCGCCTTTTTGACAGATTTCACACGAAAAATCAAGACAGCCATCCGTGTGAACAAAAAGTTCAATGCTTCCACCAAAATTATCATTGACCAGCTTGTTGAGTTTATCAATCTGCAAATGCGCTTCATGCACATTCAGGTACCACGGAACGGTCAAATGGCAATCAAGATGGAGCGTGCTCCCATACTTTATGATGCGCAGATTGTGGAGATCAATCCACTCATTACTGCGATTGGCCTGCAGCAAACTGACCATTTTTTCCAGCAACTCCTCATCAGCCTCATCCATGATCCCCCTGAGAGAGTCGCGAATAATCTTGTAGCCAGTAAAAACAATAAGCAGTGCAAAAATCAAAGCAACCGCACTGTCGAGCCAGGCCATTTTTGTCAAAAACAAAAGGATCAAGCCGATAATAATTCCGATCGTGGAATAAGTATCTGACTGCAAATGTTTACCGCTGGCCACAAGGGCAAGAGAGTTGTTTTTCTTCCCTTTTTTAACAGCAAGTGCGCCAACAAGGAAATTAATGATTGCCGTTGCCGTGATCAACAGTATGCCGTAATCAAGCTGGGCAACGGGTTGCGGATCACCAAGATTTTTTGCCGCCTCATAGATAATGAGCAAACCTGCGCAGGCAATCAACGTACCCTCAATAGCCGCTGAAATGAATTCCACCTTCCCGTGACCGTAAGGATGACTGCTGTCTTTTGGCTTGGCAGAAATATAAAGACTGTACAAGCCGATAAATCCACTGGTAACATTCACCGTACTTTCAAGCGCGTCAGTAAGAATAGCTACTGAATTGGTAAGATACCATGCCACCAGTTTGGTGATAAAAAGGACGACACCGGTAACAACGACAATTTTCTGAAAATTATAGTTTTGTTTTGCTGTGGTCATGATTTTTGATAAAAGTTATCTTTCCCCCCCATCCGCTTGCTCTTTTTTCCCAAAAAAAACCAGCAGCTCTAACCCACTTCACTCCTTCAAACCAGAGAACACTCCCGATTCCGGCAAAAAGGCAAAGAAGAAGATCAGAGGAATGTAAGGCAGAAAAACGGAAAAGATGAATAAAAAAGGGAATATAGAGCACAACTCCCAAAAAGAGGATTGCCCCGGCTACCACCGGAATAAGTGCCTTGTTGGGATAGCGCATGGTAGCAAAAAATGTCTGGCTCCAGGACCGGTTTATCAAAATAAGGCCAATATTGGAAATCATCAAAGTCGTAAAAGTTAATGCGCGCTGCTCCTGTTCACTGTCACCCTTTGAGTGTGAGAACCAGAAAACCCCAAGAACAGCCGCAAGAACAATGATGCCCTGCATCAAACTGAGCACAACCATCTTTCGGACGAATAACGGCTCCTTTGAGTTCCGGGGTGACCGCTTCATCACATCGCTCTCCTCACCCTCAGCTTCAAAAACAATGGAACATGCGGGATCAATAATCAATTGCAAAAAAGCAATATGCGCTGGCAACAAAAGAAGCGGCCACTGAAACAGTACCGGAAAGAGCGAGATGCCAGCAATAGGGACATGAATGGCAAAAATATAGGCAATGGCTTTTCTGATATTGTCAAAAATCCCGCGCCCAAGCCTGATGGCCTGCACAATCGAGGAAAAATCATCATCAAGCAGAACCAGCGAAGCCGACTCACGAGCAACATCGGTTCCGCGACCGCCCATTGCAATACCAATATTGGCAGCTTTCAGCGCTGGCGCGTCGTTCACCCCATCACCAGTCATGGCAACAATTTCTCCATTGGCCTTGAGCGCATTCACCAGACGAAGTTTCTGCTCTGGCACAACCCTTGCAAAAATATTCACATCATTAATTCTTCGATGCAGATCTTGCTCCGTCATCTCGTTCATCTCCGCTCCTGTCATCCACGTATCAGCTTTTTTCAGGCCAATCTGCCGGGCAATATTGCGAGCCGTACCGGGATAATCGCCAGTGATCATCACCACGCGAACGCCAGCACTGTAACACTCTGCGATTGCTGCGGGCACTGTGGGACGAACCGGATCAGCAAGCCCGATAAAACCAAGAAATTCAAACATAAAATCATGCTGCTGAACGGGTAAAACCGGTTGCTGAAAAAATGCCCTTGCCACACCCAAAACCCGCAGTCCCTGGTCAGCCATTTCACTGATGCGACAAAAAAGATGCTCTCTTTGATAATCATCACAATGACAAAGATCAAGAATGGCTTCAGGAGCACCTTTGGCAGCAATGGTATACTGCTGATTTTCAGATGATTTCCATACGCGCGACAGGGAAAGAAGCTCTTTGGACAAAGGGTATTCATGCACCAGCATCCAATCCTTGTGCAGATGCTCCGTTTGAGTCAAATAGTTGTCACCAGTCTCTTTGATAGCCTTTTCCATAGGATCAAAAGGGTCGAGTTGACTGGCCAGAATAGTAAACTCAAGAAGTTCATGAAACTCCTCGGGAAGAGAACTCTGCGAAACATCTCCGACATCAAGAAAAGCTCCCCCGGCATAGAGTTTGCTGACCGACATGCGATTCATGGTCAGCGTACCAGTCTTGTCGACACAAAGCACCGTAGAGGAACCAAGCGTCTCTATAGCGGGCATACGGCGGGTAAGTACCTGTTTTTTGGAAATGCGCCACGCTCCCATGGCAAGAAAGATGGTCAAAACCACCGGCAGTTCTTCGGGGAGTGTCGCCATGGCAAGAGTGACCCCGGCCAGTAACCCGTGAAGCCAGTCGCTACGGGTAACACTGTAGAAAATGACCACAAGAATACAGAGTGAGAGACCAAACAGGGCAAGATGGTGCACCCATCTCTCAGTCTCCTTCTGCAGGAGTGTCTCTTCCGGCTCAACAGCCTGCAACACCTTGCCAATTTTTCCTATTTCAGTCTTTGTGCCAGTTGCGACAACCCTCGCAAATCCCTGCCCCTGAACCACCATCGTGCCCGAATAAATCAACGGCAGATCGTCTCCCCCCGGATGAAACTCTTTTTCCTCAAGCATTTCATCCGATTTCCTGACAGGAACGGATTCTCCCGTCAAAAGGGATTCATCAACCATCATATTGAGGCATGCAAGAAGCTGTGCGTCGGCAGCAACACGGTCACCCTCATTGACAACGAGGAGATCACCCCGCACCACTTCACGCCCAGCAATGCGCCGCTCTGCACCATCGCGGACAACCTGGGCTCGAGGGCTTGAAAGATCGCGGAGCGCATCCAGCGCATGTTCGGTCTTTCGCTCCTGATAAAGGGTCAGACCCATGACAAAAAAGACAAACCCAAGAAGCATCAACGCCTCTGGGACATCACCAAGCACCATATAGAGCGCTCCACAGGCCACCAGCAAGAGAAACATCGGCTCACACACAACGCCAAAGGCCAGCGAAAAAAGGGAGCGGTGCTCCGAAGAGGGCAGCTCATTATACCCTTCCAATAACAACCGTTCAGCAGCTTCTACTTCAGAGAGGGATACAAACCCTTCCACTTTCATTGTGTTTTTCATGATCCCTCTTGATAATCTCGAATTTTAAGAGTCGGTCACGTTGATGAGACATCGCAAGTACAAATATACTCAGGGTTTTTGATATTTACAGAAGAAGGGGGAAAACAACAAAGGCGACTGCGGAACATACCGTGCAATCGCCTTTTGTGTCGGGGTGGCGGGAGTGAAAGAGTGTTTATCCGTAAGGCTTTCAGGGCAAGCTCAAAAAAAGTATTCCCAAAGGTATACTGAAAATAAAAAAGCCCCCATTGTTGGGGGGCGCAAAATGACACACATGCCCGTCGGCATACAAGATTTTGGTGCATCAGGGGGATTATCCCGGTTTGTAGCAACTCGACTCCAATAATCTGAAGTTTCTTTCTTGCGTGTCAAATTCAATATACTATTTCATAATGTGTCCATTTTTCTGTTGCAAGTTCAGACGCCACCGCGCCCCCATGTCGGACAATTGCCCAGTATGCGGAGAAACAAGTCAAAAAAGAATAACATGCGCAAGCCCCCCAAGAGCGTAAAAGCAACTTACAGAAGGGTTTATGCGCCCCACAAACAAAAAAAAACCGGTGACTGACCGGGGCTTTGTGGTGAACGCCATAGAACAAAATGGAACGTAAACGAACAATGCTTTTTGATATTGGTGGCAATTTCTGCTATTTTTGGCCATGTATCCGATAACAACGAACAAGGTAGGGACGGCATGGAAAAAACGACCTCTCGGGTAAACACAAAACTTGCAGGGAACCCTCCACAGCGGAACATTGCCGGGAGAGGACTGAAGAAAGCAATCGCAACGCCGCTAGAGAATCCCGCATCGATAACCATAGAAGGGGAAGTATTCAATTGCCTGCAGGAAGATGGATGGGTTATGATAACACACCCAAAATGGTCAATTATGGGTGTTGGTGAAGATGTGAAATCTGCCAGAAAAGATTTAAAAGACACCGCTTCAATTGTCGCTTCCGATTACATCGACGAAAAAGACTCGAATTTGACACCTGAAGCGATCAGATTAAAAGCATTCCTCATCAAATATCTCGGCTAACGTGAATTTTAAAACCACCAAGATCAAATCAGCATTGGTAAAAAAAGGTTTTGTCGAAATAAACGGTGCCAATCATGACAAATATATCTACCACACACAGGAAGGGAAAAAAAAATCAGTTTTTACTTTTTTTTCAAGAGGCTCTGCATTCAAAGAATACGGAGAAAGCTTGCTTGGGCCCATGCGATTACAGCTCAAAATAAACAAAGATCAGTTTAGCGGATTAATCAACTGCCCATTATCACAGAACAACTACGAAGAGATCCTGAAAAGCCAAGGAATAGTTTAAACCGATATTTAAACCTCCAACCCCTCGATGCAGGGAGAAGATTTCCTTCATGGGTATACTTTTTTTGAACGTTAACGCCGTTGCGAATAACTGTACTTACGAGTATACCCAAAAACAGCGGATTATAACGAACAATACGGAACAATAGCGAACAACAGAAAAGCAAAAACCCCTGCATTTACAGGGGTTTGCGAACAATAGAGAACAGTATGGAACTGCTCTGATGTCGGGGTGGCGGGACTCGAACCCACGACCTCTGCGTCCCGAACGCAGCACTCTACCAACTGAGCCACACCCCGAATGATCTTTTTACTGTGT
>CAILXB010000097.1 GCA_903838025.1 uncultured Chlorobiaceae bacterium | reverse complement strand
CGGCCGTCGTTGCCTCAAAACGGATAGCGGCTACAAACTGGCAGATCAAGTGACCGATCGGACTGCCGATAAGCACTCCGAGAACGCCAATCATAAACCCTTCAAGCATGAAGATGCGGGTAATGTCTCCTCCCGGCATCCCCATGGAGCGCATGATGGCGATATCCTTGACTTTCTGCAGAATGACCGTCGTCATGACAGATGAAACGCCGAGCCCCGCTACCACAAAAACAAACCCGACAAGCACCAGTGTAATGAGTGCATTGCGGTTATAAAACTCAATGACGTTACGGTTGGTTTCATCCCAGCTTTCGCTTTTATAGCCACTGAGCGCCTCCACCCTGTCGGAAGTCTGCTGCGCACGCTCAACGTGTGCCGTTCTCAACCCGATACCACTGACCGAATTGGAGGCTACGCCCTCCATCCTCTGGGCAAAAGAGAGGTTGACGTATGCCTCACGCTCATCCTTTGCATTAAAGCCGCTGCTGAAGCGTCCTACAACCGTTACAGGAAACTCTTCGCTGTTTTTTGTCACAAGCACAACCCTGTCGCGGTAGTGGACATTGAGTTTTTTTGCCAGAAGGTCGCCGACAAGCACACCATTGGGCGTGGAGGCCAGTTCGTCGAGGGCTCCGGGTTCAAGAAGGTTCTTTTTCAAACCTGCTATCTCAGCTTCAAGATGGGGCACGATGCCCCTGACAATGCAGGGGGTAAAGCGGGTTTTGTTGCGGGCAATCACCTTGCTGAGCACAAAAGGCGAAATGCTGCGAAGCTCCTCAACAGGGCGGATGCTTTCGACAACTTCAGCATAGTTCTTGATGACCTCCGCTTCATTCTGATTGATATTTCTGGTCACCATCGAAATCATGCCGCCCTGTTGCCCTATAATGTTGTCGGGCACCAGCGGAAGAACCCGTTCAGCACTGATCACCACATGAGGAGCCGTGTCGATCACCTTTGTAATAACATTTGATGATGAACCCCGTGAAACAGAAATTGTGGTCACAAGCATGGCCGAACCAACGGCCACACCAAGTGCAGTAAGAAGTGTCTGTCGTTTTCTCTCCTTCAGATGCACAAAAGCAATCCTCGCCTGATCTCTATAGTTCATGAAAAAAGCTGTTGTTCAGTCATCTTCTGAGTGTATAACCTGTAATTATATTTTGAGACTTGTCAGTTGAAAAATCACACAAAAAATCTATCTTGACTGCAAGCGGCAGAGGAGGTTTTTCTCTGACAAATAAAGAAATTTGACCATTAAATACTAACCTTGACATCGAAACAGGAGAACATAACTGTGAAAAAAATTGGTATCCTCACCAGCGGCGGGGATTGTGGCGGGCTTAATGCAGTGCTGAAAGGCGCTGCAATGATGGCTCTCTCAAAAGGGCTGGAACTTTTTATTATTCCCAACGGCTATGCAGGTTTATACAACCTTGTCGACCAGGAGACCATTGTCCGGCTCGATCAGGCTCGTTTGGACCTCTTTGACGCAAGTTTTGCCGGATCCGAAGCGGGCCATTCAAGAGTTAAAATCAGGGCGATAAGCAATCCTGAAAAGTACAACCGCATCAAGGCTGGCATGAAAAAATTCGGCATTGACGCACTCGTTATCAGCGGAGGCGACGATTCAGGCAGCGTCATGGTTGATTTAAACCAGCAAGGAATTCAGTGCATCCACGCGCCAAAAACCATGGATCTCGACCTTCAGACCTATTCGGTAGGCGGCGACTCCACCATTAACCGTATTGCACAATTTGTGCACGACCTTAAAACGACCGGAAGAACCCACAACCGGGTACTGGTCACCGAAGTATTCGGACGTTATGCAGGCCATACCGCTTTCCGTAGCGGCATTGCGGCTGAAGCTGACTGTATTCTT
>CAILXB010000096.1 GCA_903838025.1 uncultured Chlorobiaceae bacterium | reverse complement strand
TGTTCATTGGAAAGCGGGGCACTATACCCTGATAGCTGGATGATGGGAGCCGGATGAGCGGGGACGTTCATGTCCGGTTCTGCGAGGGTCTTGAGGTGAAATTCCTCAGGTCTACTCACCTTTAATGGAAATAGAGTAAGAAAGAGTTGGGAAGGTGTAATATTTAATTCATTGGATGAGTCTAAATAGAGCCCTATGATGAAAGATAAGTGTATGAAAATAAGCCATAGAAACAGTTTCCTTGACGATTTCAGCAAGAAGCAACTGAAGTGGTAAAAAGATACATAAAAACGAGATGTAGCTTTTAACAGCCTCGTCAAGGGTCTTTAACAGCTTCGAAAGCTACCGAACAAAAACATTATTTTATCGTAGCCATCTTAACCTTCCTACTGTATTGTGAAGTATTATGGTTTCACTACAACCCATTAAATTCTACGAAGGGCCAAAAAAGCCAGCCTTCGGTTTGGCTTTTTTTGACTCCGTTTTCTTGTTATGAAGCTGGCCGCCCGCAGTCGGAACTGATGCAGATTTCGGTCTGCATCAGAACGTATTGTACTATTACGACCTGTTTCTGACGGTGACGGTATAAGTTTTCGTTGCTTCTGTGTTGACGCCTGCCACTGCGGCCTGCGTTGCGGTAATGACCGATGTGCCACCTGCGATGCCTGTTACTTCACCGGAGGAGGCATCAACTGTAGCAATTGCAGTATTGGCGCTGCTGTAGGAGATGGTGCCGTAACTTCCACCCGAAAGAGTGCTTGTTGCCTGATTGGTCGATTTACGGCTGGTATCTACTGTAAGAGTCTCATTGGCAAAGCTCAATACAGGTACAGGTACAGATTCCGCTGTAATGGTGATGCTTCGGATATTGATAACCGCTGAAGCCGATTGAGGAGTGGCTATCAGTGTGAGGCCCAGGAGCAGTAATGCTGCCCGTAACCAAATCAGGAGTTGTGTTGCTGTATGTTTCATTGTGCGTTATACTGTTTAAGATTAAAAATCAATCAACAACTACCTTGACGGTGTAGGTGCTGCTTGCCCCATCAGTCACGCTGATGAGGTAGGTGTCGGTTGTTGTAGCGGCCGGAAACTGCTTGCCGTGAAGCACAACCTGCGTTGTTGTAGTTCCGACAATCGCTGAGTAGGCATAGCTTACACCGTTACGGGTAACGCCGGTGACTGTGGGTGCACCGGTTCCGACGGTTATGAAGACGTCTTCATTGGTGTTGACGGTAGCACCTGCGGGCAGGCCTCCTTTGATGATTTTCAGTATCTGCGTTGAAGCAGTTACATCGACCTTGGCAAGAAAGCTCTGCGGTAACTGTGCTGGCCTTGTGGATGCGGCGGCCAGAAGGGTTGAATAGTCGCTGTTGCGACTTGGTTGCATGCGGCGGGAAAGCGATCCCTGCGGTGTATTGCCGGAGAGAGCGAAGTGGTAGCTCAAAAGAACGCCACGGTTATCGGTTACGCTGTTCCGCCCATTGTTTTGGTAGGCGTTAAGTTGCCAGTTGCCACTTTCCAGACTCAGGCTGAGACGATTTTCGCCGGCACCTGATTTGTACCCTGCGCCAAGGGTAAGTTCGGGAAAGAGTTCGAGAAGAAGATCGACGTTGTAGTAGACTGACCGATTGAGTTCACTGGTGCCGTCAGCAAAGGGGAAGCGGAGCTGTTCGTAACCGATTGAGCCTTTTGTGACCAGGTTCTGGTGCAGGGCAATCTGCGTATCTGCCGATGCACCAAACTGACGCCCTTCGGAGAGCGTGCGATTGTCGGTATAGAGGATATACTCTGTAGCTGTTTCTGTGTGAAATGTGCCGGTCGAACCTCCATTAGACATTTGGTAGGCCCTTGCGCCCCATACCGAGAAGCCAATGGAGTGGAGGTAGTTTGTTTCTTCTGTTTTCGGGATGATGTACTGGGTAGAGAAAACATAGCCAAGCTGCTGTAGCCTGATGTTTGCGCTGCCTGACTGAAAGTCAAAGTACTGGTAACCCCAGAGGTAGCCTCCGGTTACCTTGAACCGGAATCCAGAATTGGGGATTTGCCAGACGCCGTTGACCGCAAGGTCTTTTCGATCATCGTACAGCGAAAACGTCGTTCCCAAGGCAAGGTCGTCAAATGGGAGCGTAGCCAGCTCAACCTTGCCTGTAGCTGTGGACGAATGGTTCTGCTGTTTGAAGTAGCCAAGTCCGATGCTTCCGGAGGTTCTGCTGCCGTGGTACTGGAGTGATGAGGCTTCAGGGCCGATTGAGCCGTTGATGGTTCCATCGGCCAGTAACACTGGTATGGAGGGCGCCGTATGGTCAGAAGCAGTGCCATTGCCTGCGGTGGTTGCAAGCAGATTGGCGTGTGAGCGCTCCATTCCGGAAAGCTGCCCGGTACGGTTGTACCATAAGGCTTCAGCTACAATTGATTTTGAGAGTTCGGGAAGACTTTTCGCGTTGTCAGTCGCTTTCTGACCGGCAAAAACTTGCGGGGAAGCAGCAACAAGCAGACTCCCGGCAGCGATTAAGAGCGTGTGCGTTTTCATGAAGGGACTTTTTGTGCCATAATTTATAAATCAGACATCCACCTTGAGTTTAGGCATAAATAACGTCATAGTCAAAAACAACTAATACTACAAACAACTCCCTGTTGTTTGTAGTTATGGCGCGGTTTTGATGTATTGTGCTGTAGGTTATTCAGAAATAAGTTGTAACGATTCCTGAGCATGAATTTCTCTTTACTTTTTGAAACCAGGGAACAAGCGAAATGACCCATCTCAACCACTGCGCATTGTGTCGAAAAAGAGGCAATCAACATTTCAGATAGTCGAGGGCTTTGCATACCTTCGTGAAAAGGGTTATGCTTGCTTTGCAACACAACAAGTTCCATTTAACATACAAGATGTAGAGATTTGTGTCAATAATACAACCAAAAGCAGTCGTTCTTTTAAGCGGAGGCATGGACAGCCTTGTTACCACGGCGATGGCTCATGAGCAGGGTTTTGAACTTGCAGCCATGCATGTCAATTACGGGCAGCGCACCTGGCAGAGGGAGCTGGAATCGTTCCGCTCTATTTGTGCCCATTACAACATAGCACAGTGTCTTGAGGTCAATGCTGATTTTCTTGCCCGGATTGGAGGATCTTCCTTGACTGACTACTCCATGCCGGTGGGTGGCGCTGACCTTCAGGGTTCTACCATTCCCACCAGTTATGTCCCTTTTCGCAATGCCGGTTTTCTTTCGATGGCGGTCAGTTGGTCGGAGGTGATTGGAGCGAGTAAAATTTTTATTGGAGCGGTGGAGGAGGACTCTTCCGGTTATCCTGATTGTCGCAAGGTTTTTTACGATGCCTTCAACAAGGTCATAGAGCTTGGCACGAAACCGGAGACCGATATTGAAATTCTTACTCCGCTCATTGAGATGCAAAAATCGGAGATTGTCCGTAAAGGCATGGAACTCCACTCACCCTTTGCATTGAGCTGGTCTTGCTATAAAAGTGAGGGGAGTGCCTGCGGACTTTGCGACAGTTGCGCCCGCCGTCTCAGGGCCTTCAGCAATGCAGGTTTGAGTGACCCAATTGATTATGAAGAGCGTCCGCTGTATATTTAATCTGTTGCAGTCAGAGATAGAGTAATAATCACTTTTCAAACCTACTTTCAGCCATGAAATCTGTTAAAACACTCTCTTTTGAACCCGACTCTTCGGCCGCAAGGTTCAAGCTCTCGTTTGGCCTCATGGCAGCCATCTGGATTCTCGGTTTTGTCGGTCATTTTACGGTACTGCAGGAATGGCCCGCTCTTGCTCTTTATGTTCTTGGCTCCATTGGCCTTGTTCTCTGGCGTGGCAAAGCGAAGGGGGAGTGGAAGGAGATGTACCTCGCTGGTGGAAATTTGAAGAAGTCGCTGTTGTGGGGTGGAATTGGCGGTACGCTTCTGTTACTTTTTTCAATCATGAATACTGCGAACATGATGAAAAATAATAATGGTGCCGAGATGATGTCGGGCATGCAGTATCTTCTTGTCAATCGTTCGCTCTTTTATCTTTATCCAGTACTGATTCTTGCGGAAGAGTTCCTCTGGCGCGGCATCATGCTGTCTTCGATGATTGAGCGGGGTTTCAATAAGCATTTGACGGTATTTTTGACAACGCTCTTTTTTCTTCTCAACCATTTTGCCGTTGCTCCGGTTGGTATGATCGAGCGGGCAATGATGGCGATGATGGCTTTTCCATTGGGTATTCTTGGTGGTTATATTGTTGCGAACACCAGAAATGTCTGGGGAAGTGTGCTTGTGCATATGATTGTGATGACTTCCATGATCGCCGCCATTCAGATGATGTTTTAGACCTTCTGTTTTTACCACTATAAACGTTCCTTATGCCCGAAAACCGAATTACCCAGTTGGTACGAGAGGATAAAAAACTGCTGATTGCCTATTATATGCCCGAGTTCCCGATTGTTGGTGCGACGCTTCCGGTGCTTGAGGCGCTGGAGGAGAGTGGTGCCGACATCATTGAGCTTGGTATGCCTTACTCTGATCCGATAGGGGATGGGCCGGTGATTCAGGAGGCAGCCCATATCGCCATCCGTAATGGTGTCACCATCCGCCACCTTCTTGAATTGGTACGCAGGGCCCGTCAGGGTGAAGGGTGCCGTAAGATTACGACGCCCATCCTTCTCATGGGTTACTGTAATCCTGTTCTTGTCTACGGTATTGATTCCTTTTTGCATGATGCCCGGAAAGCGGGGGTTGACGGGCTGCTTATTCCCGATCTGCCTCCCGAAGAGGCGGCAGATTTTCTCAAAAAAGCCAAAAAAACAGGTCTGACTGTTGTATTTTTGGTTTCACCGGTCACTCCACCCGAAAGAATTGAGCTTATTGATAGTCTCTCAACCGATTTTTCCTACTGCCTGGCGGTTAATGGCACAACAGGCACGGCCAAGCTCTCTGATGCGGCGTCGGGAGAGGCGGTTGACGACTATCTGAAAAGGGTGCGTCGGCATACCCGGAAAAAGTTTGTGGTTGGCTTCGGTATCAAGGACAAAGCGCGTGTTGAGTCGATGTGGCAGTTTGCTGATGGTGCCGTTGTCGGGAGTGCCCTTTTGCAGCATATTGCAGGCTCTTCGACCCCCGAAGAGTGCGCCCGTCTTGCCGCCGAGTTCTGGAAGAGGTTGCGCTGAGCCGATGCACGCTCTTGATAATGCTGAACGGCACTCTCCCTCGGTCGATATCAT
>CAILXB010000095.1 GCA_903838025.1 uncultured Chlorobiaceae bacterium | reverse complement strand
TGAAGCGGTTTCCAAAACCCATCTTCCGTTGGGTTATACCTACGACTGGAAGGGTCAGAGCCGTGAGGAGCTCGAATCCACCGGAGGGCTGCTCTTTATCTTCATGCTCTCGGTAGTCTTTGTCTACTTTTTGCTTGCGGCGCTCTACGAGAGCTATCTGCTTCCCCTTGCGGTGATGTTTTCTATTCCGACGGGGCTGCTCGGTGTCTTTATCGGCATCAAGCTTGCCGGGGTCGAAAACAATATCTATGTACAGGTTGCCGTCATTATGTTGATCGGACTTCTGGCCAAAAATGCCATTCTGATTGTTGAGTTCGCTCTGCAGCGGAGGGTCGCAGGAAGTTCGCTCTCAGCGGCAGCCATTGAGGGGGCGAAAGCGAGGCTTAGGCCAATTCTTATGACCTCCCTTGCCTTTGTAGCCGGGTTACTCCCGCTTCTGTTTGTCACTGGTCCGGCTGCATTGGGCAACCACTCCATCGGCGCGGCGGCCATTGGAGGCATGTTTATCGGTATGGTGCTCGGTATTTTTGTGGTTCCGGTGCTTTTTGTCACTTTTCAGCATCTTCAGGAGCGTATTACCGGCCCTGCCGCTGCCATAGTGGAGGCAGGAACTCTGCTCGAAGAGGTGGTCAACACGGAAAATGAGAGGGCCAGGTAGCCATGATGATGAGTAACGATGAATTAACGCTTGACCTATGAGAAGATCATTCAAGGGGACGGTGCACCTTTTGCTGCTTGTCAGCCTCTCTGCATGTGGTGTGACCCATGAGTATAAAAAGCCGGATATGCCAGTTCCAGAGAGCTTCCGTGGCGGGTCGACCCCGGCAAAAGGCATCCCGTCGGACAGCTCTGTTGCCATGCTTCCCTACAGCAGCTTTTTTGCCGATACAACGCTGTGCGCCTTGATTGACAGTGCGGTGGCCAATAATCTGGATTTGCTGGTGGCAGTGAAAAATATTGAGTATGCCCAGCAAACCCTTAATACCTCAAGACTTGGATTGTTGCCAACCCTGAATCTCGGCGTTCAGACGACCCAGACTCATCCTTCCGATAACGGGGTGAAAACAAACCTTGAAGATAACTCTGCTTCGGTGACCTCGTCATGGGAAGTGGATATCTGGGGGAAAATCCGCAGCAGGAACCGTTCAGCTTTGGCCTCTTACCTCAAAACGCAGGAGGCTGCGAAAGCGGTGCGTACCCGCCTTGTGGCAGATGTTGCTTCGGGGTATTACAATCTGCTGATGCTTGATGTTCAGCTCGAAAGCTCCAAAAAAAACCTTGCACTGGCCGATACGACGGTCAAGATGATCGGGCTTCAGTACGATGCCGGTCAGGTCACCTCTCTCGCTGTTCAACAGCAGGAGGCTTTACGGCAGTCGATAGCGGGGTTTCTTCCGGCGATTGAGCAAAAAATAGCGGTGCAGGAAAATGCGCTCAGCACCCTTTGTGGCAAAATGCCGGGGTCTATCGGGCGTGACCGGGCTCTCTTTGGCATAAAGGTGGCAGATGATCTTCCTGCCGGTATTCCTGCCGCCCTGTTGCAGAACCGGCCTGACGTCCGTGCGGCGGAACTGGCGGTCAGAGGAGCTTATGCTGATATGGGAGAAGCCGAGGCTGCACTCTATCCTTCGCTTACAGTTACGGCAACAGGTGGTGTTGAGGCGTTCAAAAAAAGTGAGTGGTTTACCGTTCCTGGCTCAATTTTTGGCCTTTTGCAAGGCGCGGTGCTTCAGCCGGTTTTTCAGCGTGGCCAGTTGAAAGCAAAGTATGAACAGTCAAAAATAAAAAGGGAACAGGCCGAACTGGAGTTCAAGCACTCTTTATTCAAGGCGGTAGGGGAGGTCTCCAATGCTATGGTCTCGCTTGAGAAGATAGCTTCACAGGAGCGTATTGCGACGGAACGGGTTGCGACGCTTCAGGGTGCACTTTCCAATGCAGGGCAGCTCTTCGGGAGCGGCATGGCAACCTATCTTGAAGTGATTGTTGCCCAAACAAATACCTTGCAGGCGGAACTTGCTCTTGCTGACATAAGGCGTCAGCACCTTGTAGCCAAGGCCGAACTCTACCGTTCTCTTGGGGGTGGATGGCGGTAAAAAGTTTGTCGGTATGAAATTATTTTTTTGGAATTGTACGTTCGTTTGGGTTTAAAGTTATAAGCAGTAATTTGGAATAAAATGAAGGAAGTTCAGGATTGCATGGATACAATAAACAAGAGAGATCAGTCGGAAAGGCTGTATAAGGACGTTCAGGATATGGATACAATACGATACAATGCAACGGTTGTCGGTAAGATAATGATTACCCCGGATTTGATGATTTTTCGCATTGATGCTGATGAGGCGAGAGAGGAGTTTGAAGCAGGGCAGAGTTTGCTGCTTGGTCTCTACGGATTCGAGAAGCGTTCTTCTAATTCGGATCTGGAGCTGGTGCCTGCTGCCGATGAGCTGCTTATCCAGCGTCCCTACGCCATAGCTTCGGCAAAGACCGAGACCCGTCAACTGGAGTTTTATATTTCACAGGTCAAGTCAGGTCAGTTGACTTCGAGGCTTTTCAATCTCAATGTTGGCGACAGGCTCTATGTTGGCACAAAGATCAGCGGGATTTTCCGTCTTGATGAGACTCCTGATGGCAGTGATATTGTCATGGTTGCCACAGGTACCGGGATTGCCCCCTATATCAGTTTTTTGCGCTCCCATATTGTTGAGCGGCCTGAAAGCAAAATGGTGGTGATACAGGGTGCTGCTCACCGCTGGGATCTTGGTTATTCCAGTGAATTAACCTTTCTGGAAAAGAGTTTTGCCAACTTTTTTTATGTGCCGACGCTCACCGATGCTGATGATCGTTGGGATGGCTACCGGTTGTGCATTGAGGATTTGTTGAAAAAGGATGTTCTGCAAAATGAGTTCAACATCACGCCCGACCCCGAGCGGACGCACTTTTTTGTCAGTGGCAAGCCTGATATGGTTGCCCACGTATCGGAGTGGCTGCATGATTTTGGATATACACGCCACCATCCCGATGATCCGGGAGAGTTGTATATCGAGGAGTTCTGAGGAGTCAGAGTTGCTATTATCTTACCAAAAAGAAGCTTTTTTTGTTTTAAAAACACCCCCCGTTATGGTAACACTCCAAAAGAAGCTCGATCTTTTTGGATTTAATATGAAGGCTGGCGGGGGCGTACATACGTCCAGAACGATCATGCTGCTCGAATTGGAGACACTGCTTTCGCGAGTTACCGATTCTTTTGCAGTGAAGGCAGTCTACCAATTAGCAATTGTAGATGACAACTCTCTCTCCAAGAGAACTGAAAATACCCGTAAACTGACGTTTCAGCATCTTGTTGAGCTTTATGGTCTTGACCCCAAAATAACGGTATTTCGAGCCCTCCGTTTTTTCTGGATGCGGGATGTTGACGCCCGCCCTCTCCTTGCCCTTCTTTGTGCATATAGTCGCGATCCGTTACTAAGAACAACCACACCCTTTATGTTGGCATTGAAAGATGGTGATAGTATGGCACGCGAAGCACTGGAACGGCATCTGGAGGGATTATTTCCTGGCCGTTTCAGTCCGGCAACCCTGAAGTCTACCGCACAGAATCTCAATTCATCGTGGACAAAATCCGGTCATTTGACGGGCAGGAGCATGAAACGTCGGACTCCGGTTACTCCAACAGCGGGTGCCCTCTCTTTTGCACTGTTTCTTGGTTATCTTTCAGGAATTCGAGGTCAGGCACTGTTGACGAGCGATTATGTTCACCTGTTGAACTGCCCGGTATCTTTGGCTCTAACGCTTGCTGAGGAAGGCTCGCGTAAAGGCTGGATGGTTTGGAAGCGGGTTGGCGATGTCATGGAGGTTCATTTTCCGAACCTGATTAATGAACAAGAAGCGGAGTGGATTCGTGAGCAGAGCTAAACGATTGATTCAGTCATACACCTCTTACATTACCGTGCCCTGGCGAGATGATGCCGCTGCAGCTCAGCGGGTGATTTTTTGCGTCTATAACGAAAATGAAGAGCGTTCACTCGTGGCCAGGATTGATGAATTTGAAATTGCCACCCGTCAAGCTGGCCATAACTGGGCCATTTTTGATCTTACCAATACTTTTGCAGTCTGGCTGGCCTCTCAAAAATATGCCGAGAGTTATTTCCGTAAACCGCACCTGCTCTCCACGCTTCTTCCAAAATACCAAATGTATATCGCACAAGAATTCAGCATATTTTTGAAAAAAAACAACCCTAATGGAAATGATGTTGTCGCCCTTAAAGGAGTTGGTTCTCTTTTTGGCTTATTGAAAGTCAAAGAGGTTGTTGACCAACTTGCTCCAATGGTTAGAGGACGGTTGCTGGTTTTTTTCCCCGGTAGCTTCGAAAACAACAATTACAGGCTTTTGGACGGCTATGACGGCTGGAATTATCTTGCTGTTCCTATCACCGCAGACAAGGAATATTGAAATATGTGTTCAATGATGAAAAATCGTGAGATCTATCAAAAAGATCCGGCCACCCGCAGGCTGGTCAATGAAGGTGTAGCCAATGTGAACGACGAAAAAACGGCACTTTCTCAAGCTGTCCTTCGCTACGAGTTGGAAACCTTCGTCTGTGAAGGACAGTATGAAACAGGTCTGGCACACATACTAGATACCTATCTTAAAAACATCGATCAAGCCCAGCAGCCAGCCGTTTGGGTGAGCGGCTTTTACGGGTCTGGCAAATCGCATCTGGTGAAAATGCTCCGTGCACTTTGGATAGACACGGTGTTCGATGATGGTGCAACAGCCCGCGGCCTTACCACCCTTTCTCAAAACATTAGCGAAAACCTCGTGGCACTCCGCACTCTGTCCATGCGACACGGCTCTCTACATGCTGCCTCCGGTACCCTTGGGGCAGGGGCTATGGGCAGTGTACGGCTTGCGCTTTTGCGGATTATTTTTAAATCGGTTGATCTCCCTGAGCAGTATAACATTGCTCGGTTTGTTCTATGGCTTAGAAAGGAGGGCATAGAGCGTGAGGTGAAAGCGTATGTCGAACAGAAGGGAGGGAACTGGGAAACAGAAATTGCAGATCCATCGGTAGCACAGGGCATTTATGATGCATTATGCAATATTCGACCGCAATTATTTTCCAGCAATTCTGCAGTTACTGAGATTATTCCCAATTTATTTCCAATTGTTCAGGATATCTCAAGTGATGAGATGCTCAAAGCTATCCGTATGGCACTGACCAAAAAGGGCAAATTTCCTCTAACTCTTATTGTTCTTGACGAAGTGCAGCAGTATATCGGCGAGGACAGTCAGCGCTCCATTGATGTTCAGGAGGTTGTTGAATCGTGCTGCAAGAACATCGAAGGAAAACTTCTCTTTATCGCTACGGGTCAGACCGCGGTAACGGGTACCAGCAATCTCAAAAGACTTGAGGGCCGATTCACGATTCGTGTGGAGCTTTCCGATGCCGATGTGGATGCGGTTATTCGCAAGGTTATTCTTGCCAAAAAAGCAGAAGCGAAGGCCCCTATAGAGCAGATGATGCTGACCAACCTCGGAGAGATCTCTCGTCATCTATCGGGAACTACCATCGGGCACCAGCAGAGTGATACAGGAAATTTTGCCCAGGATTATCCCATTCTTCCGGTTCGCCGCCGCTTTTGGGAAAGTACCCTCAGAGTACTGGATCAAACCGGTACCGATAGCCAGCTTCGCAACCAGCTCAGCATGATCCACAAGGTCATTCAGACAAACCTGAATGATCCGCTCGGCCATGTCGTCCCTGCCGACTACCTCTACTTTGACTCTGCCGACAAGCTCCTCCAGTCACGCATACTGCCGCGTAAAGTCCACGAAAAAACAATAAGCTGGCGTAAAGGAACTGAAGATGAGCAGCTTATGGCAAGAGCCTGCGGCCTGGTCTTTCTTATCAGCAAACTTTCGGCCAGCAACACGGAAATCGGTATTCGTGCAACCGTCGATACCCTGACAGACCTGCTGGTCGAAAACCTTTCAGTCGGCTCATCATCACTGCGCAGCAAGCTGCCGGGGCTGCTTGAAAAATGCGAGCTTTTGATGAAAGTCGGTGATGAATATCGAATTCAGACAGAAGAGAGCACCGCATGGATTGATGAGTTTTTAAGCCAACGATCAAGTTTGGCAAATGAAGCATACCGCATTGACGCCGAACGAGACGACCGTATTCGAAAAAAATTCGGCGAGATGGTCAACAAGTTCTCCTTTACTCAAGGGAGTTCAAAAGTTACTCGCACCATCAATCCCTTGTTTGATGCTCAATTGCCTAAAGATGCCGGCAATCATATCTCCCTTTGGGTCCGTGATGGGTGGAACATTGACGAAAACTCAGTACGGGCTGATGCCCGCCAGCTCGGCAATCAGTCACCGGTAGTTTTTATCTTTATTCCCAAGCGATCAGCCGATGAAGTGCGTCACCAACTCATCGACAACAAATCTGCCCGCGCAACACTCGATAAGCGTGGTATACCCAATACCCCTGAAGGCATCGAAGCGCGCGCAGCAATGGAAACCACCAGGCAAACCTCTGAAGCAAAAATTACTGAGTTGCTTGAAGAAGCCTTTTCCGGTGCACGGGTTTTTCAGGGTGGAGGCAACGAGATCCTTGGAAATAATCTTCAGGAAATGGTATCGGAAGCTGCAACTAACGCTGCGCAGAGACTTTATCCACAGTTTTACATTGCCGATCATCTTGGCTGGCCAAAGGTCTATGAAAACGCCCAGAAAGGAGCTCCCGATGCCCTTAAAGCTGTTGCGGATCAAGGAGAACCGGTTAATAATCCTGTTTGCAAATCCATACTTGGCTTTATTGCCGGAGGCAAAAAAGGCTCTGATATTCGTACCCAATTCGAGTCATCCCCCTATGGATGGTCCCGGGATGCCGTTGATGGCGCTCTGCTTGTCTTGCTGGTTACGGGTCTTACCAGAGCGCAGGAGGAACGCGGAGAAAGAGTAGACTTTAAGGAGCTGGAGCGCAAATCAATTGGCAAAGTGACGTTTAAAGTCGAATCCGCTACCGTCACCACTGCCCAACGCATTCAAATCCGGAAACTCCTGCAAAAAGCGGGACTGCACAACATCAAGCAAGGAGAAGAGCTGGTACACACCCAGCCATTCCTCAAAAAAATGGTTGATCTCGCCGAAGAGGCTGGTGGAGACGCGCCAAAACCAGCTCGGCCAGACACAGCGTTTCTCGATGAAATTCGCCTGGCCGCAGGAAACGAACAGCTCCTTTCGCTGTATAATCAACGAGACGTCCTCTCTGTCGCCATCGACAACTGGAGCGAACTGGCCAAACAGATAAGTAATCGCTGGCCCAACTGGATGGTTCTCAAAAGCTTGATGGCACATGCTGAAGAAATAGAGGATGCTGACGTTATTCTGGTTCAAGTCAGGACTATTGAGCAGCAGCGCCAGCTTCTTGAAAAGCCCGACCCTGTTGTCCCGTTACTCGGAAACCTGACCCAGCTCCTTCGCGATGAACTCAACATTTTGAAAACTCATTGGGACCAACAGTGGGAAACCGGCGAAGCTCGGCTTGACGTCGATGCAAACTGGAAGATGCTTGAGCCGGAACAGCGCTACACACTTCGACTCAAACAACAATTAGTCGCAACCGCAGTGCCTGTTATCGCACTCGAAAACGCCACAGCCATCCTGCAGACCCTCGACAACACTGGTATTCAGGCGTTTCGTGACCGCATTGCGGCAATGGCGGGACGTTTTGAAAAAGTTGCCTTCGGAGCAGCCAGACTGATGGAGCCAAAAGTGCAGGAAATCGAGTTGCCGTACCGTATCTTGAAAAATGAAAAAGATGTTGATGTCTGGGTAGTATTCGTAAAGCAGCAACTCATGGCAGCCTTGCAACAAGGGCCTGTTGTCATTAAATAAACGGGGAGAGAATGCAATGCTTGAAAAAATCAAATTTGATAAATTTACGGCCTTTGAAAAACTTGAAGTAAAATTTTCTCCAGGCATCAACATTCTGGTAGGAGAAAATGGAACCGGAAAGACTCATATTTTAAAAGCCGCCTATGCTGCTTGTGATATTGCAAAAAGCAAAGGAGGATTTGCTGAGAAAATCAATAACGTTTTCTATCCCTCCGACAAACAGATTGGACGCCTTGTAAAGCGCTCATCAGTAAGCAGTAAAGGGAGCATTGAGGTAACACGAAAACTCTCTGACGATAAAAAAATCTCTCTCAGACTTTCGCTTTCCAATCACACCACCAAACCGGAAAAAGCCACACTTTCCGGCTCTCCGAAAGTCTGGATAGAAAATCCCATGGCCGCAGCATTTATTCCAGTCAAAGATATGATGGCGAATGCTCCCGGATTTCGCTCACTCTACAAAGAGCGTGAAATCCATTTTGAAGAGGTCTATGTTGATATTATTGACAAGGCATTTCTTCCTGTTCGTAAAGGCCCTACAGACAAACAGCGCAAACAATTGCTGGAAAGCCTGCAGGAGGCAATGGATGGAAAAGTGGTGGCAAAAAATGAAGAGTTTTTTTTGCGCAGCAAACATGGCGAACTGGAGTTTACACTTCTGGCTGAAGGACACCGCAAGATGGGACTCTTGTGGTTACTGATTCAGAATGGCACACTCCTTGAAGGCTCCGTACTTTTCTGGGACGAGCCGGAAACCAATCTCAATCCGAGGTTGATGAAAACGGTTGTTGGTATTTTGCTGGAGCTGCAACGGACAGGAGTACAAATATTCCTCACCACCCATGATTATGTTATTTTGAAGGAATTTGACCTTCAGCTCAAAGCAGGCGATCGCATTCTTTTTCACAGCCTCTACAGGAACCGCGAAAGTGGCGAGATTGAAGTGTCGTCCACCAGCGAATATCTGCAACTATCGCCTAATGCCATTGATGATACCTTTGGAACTCTTGTGGATCGAGATATTGAAAAATCCATGGGAGGGCTTGGCAAATGAAAATCGACAATGTCGATGGATTTTCTTTTGACTTCACCGATGCGCTGGATCTTTTTGTCTTTGATGAAAAAGACAAATCCAAACCCAAATATCACGGGCAGCCCATGAAGGCGGTCGATATTGTTGCAGAGCTGCCGGATGCCTATATCTATGTCGAAATCAAAGATTTTCATGATCCAGGCATGTACAACGAGACATTGGCCAGCAATGATGAAGAGGCACTGGCTATACGAGACCATTTTAAATGGTTGAAGAACTACCTCAAGTATAAATACCGAGACTCCTTTCTTTTTCGACATGCAGAAGAGAAGGTTGATAAACCGATTCATTACATCTGCCTCTTGACGTTTGATAATGCTTTGAACACGGCAATGCGAAAGGCCCTGCAAAGAGAGCTGCCGGTTGGATTGGCGTCGAAGCGCTGGAATCACGAGCTTGTTCATAGTTGCGAAGTACTGAATCTGGAACGATGGAACAAAAACTTTCCAAAGTGGCCAGCAAGCAGGGTGGTGGCAGGAAAATCATGAAACAATCACTGGAGATGGGAATAATAAGGCCACTGGATAAAACACTCCGCGCTAAACTTGAGCGAACCATCAAGACGGCCCGCGATATTGCCGAAGATGCAGCCCGTGCGGCACTGGAACAACTTGGAGTGGGGGAGCCGAACGCCTTTGCGCATTTGAGCGAACCCGAACGGCAATTGCGTCGAGAACTCCGCATCCATGGCCGTCAACTGGGTGACTCCCTCAACGGAGGGAAAACCCAGAGCATGGATCGCCTTGTTGAAGAGGTCGCCTACGAGCATTGGCACCGGATGCTCTTTGCCCGCTTCCTTGCCGAGAACAACCTGCTCATGTACCCTGACCCGGACGCACCGGTTGCGGTTACACTCGAAGAGTGCGAAGACCTGGCTCCTGACGAAGGTGCTGCCAATGGTTGGGAGCTTGCTTCCCGTTATGCCGCCCGTATGCTTCCCCAGATTTTTCGCTTCGACTCACCAGTCTTTCAGCTCACCCTACCGCCTGAGCATCAGCACCGCCTGGAGCGACTGTTGGCTGACCTTTCTCTCGAAGTCTTCACTGCCTCCGACTCTCTC
>CAILXB010000094.1 GCA_903838025.1 uncultured Chlorobiaceae bacterium | reverse complement strand
TGCTATTTGGGCTTTACGGGCACGCCGTTGTTGAAAAAGGAAAAAAACAATTTCAGCAGGTTTGGGGAGTTGATTGAGCCCCATTACTCCATTTCACAGGCGGTAGAGGATGGTGCCGTTGTACCCAAAACGCCTGCACGATGTTATGTTCATGGCGAAAGCCTCTCTGCAGTTTAATGAAAGCCTGGATCGTTGCTGGCCCAGGGTTGCCCGCTTTGCCGGTTCAAAACCAGCAATTTCGATAAAGCGAATGCAGAAGCGATGGGGGGAGCCTCTCTGGCAACGGTACGGTAACGCTCAACACCAATCTGGTCAAAGCGCCAAAGGAGTGCATTGATTACGTTGTAACCCATGAGCTCTGCCACTTGAAGCACCCAGACCACAGCGCAGAGTTTTACACACTCTTCGACACGGAGAGCCCCGGCTGGGAAAAAGTAAAGCATAAGCTCGAATTGGGGATGGTTTAGGATTTAGGACGCACTCAAAAATGCAGACTAATAAAAAGCAGTATATCTTTACTGACCAGATAAGCGGGTCGAAAGCTGAACGAGCGGGTCTTGCCGGGTGCCTGAAAGAACTGAAAAAAGGCTACTCCAACCTGCTGAAAACAGTGTTGCATGTAACGCTTTTTTCGTTTATGTTACATGTAACGATAAAAGCTACAAATGAACAAGGAGAGAGATGGCAGGAGTTCTTGAGCGGGTGCAAAAGTACAGGGCGAAGTTACGTATGGAGGGAATGCGACCGATACAGATATGGGTTCCCGATACACGCCGCTCTGGTTTTGCGAAGGAATGCAGGCGGCAGTCTCTGCTGGTCAAACTTGATCCGCAGGAAAAAGAGATACTTGAGTTTCTTGATGACGCAGCAGACCGTGAAGGCTGGGAAGCATGAAGAGAGGTGATCTGGTTACCATTGCACTACAGGGCGATTATGGTAAGCCTCGCCCTGCAGTTGTAGTTCAGTCGGATTTTTTTTCTGAACATCCCTCGCTGACCATCCTGCCGGTGACGAGTGAATTGCGTTCAGTCCCGTTATTCCGAATTATGATTGAGCCTACAGAGGGTAACAATCTGAAAAAAAGATCACAGGTCATGGTTGACAAGGTTCAGACCGTCCCTCGTGAAAAAATTGGACCGACTTTCGGAAGTCTTGATGATGCATCGATGCTTGCTGTTAATCGGGCGCTTGCAGTGTGGCTTGGATTCGCATAGGCCCCTTCATCTTTGCTTGGCTCTTGAATTCATTCAATCGAGAAGAAGCCATTCACTGGCGAGGGTGATGGTGATTTCTGGAGGAAATTCAACAATCTTTTGGCGGATTATGCCTCTCAGATAGTCTTCATAAAGGATGATTTGCTGTTATAGTGTCCGTTTTAAAAGGACACTATAGGCGATTATTTTCTCTTTTCCGATCATACCGGGCTATTTGAGGAGATTGCAGTTCAAGTCTGAGGGCTATATCATCGTTGACCAATAAAAATGATCACGATCTCTGCTGAAGCATTGGTAAAAATTGGACGCTTGAAAAAAGTTCCTTATACTTTGCCCTAATGTTGGGTCGTATTTCAGGGTCTTAGAAAGTAATTCTTATGCAACAGGCAAAATTCAGTCTCTCGCCGCCTCTGGTCGAGTTTTTAAACGATTATAAGCGCTTTGGATTCAAAGATAAAAGTGCAATGGTACAGTTAGCCTTGCTGCGTCTTGAAGAACAGTTTACACTGCAACAGCTTCAACAATCGGCGAATCTGTATGCCGAACTGTACGAAGAAGAGGCTGAATTGCAGGAGTTAACTGAAACAGCTCTAACCGGATGGCCTGAATGACAACCTTGAAGCGCGGTCTTATCATTGATGTCAATCTTGATCCAATCCAGGGTTCCGAAACCGGCAAGATTCGGCCTTGTGTCATTGTGACGAATAACGTTTACAATGAACGGGTGCCGGTGATACAGGTCGTACCCATCACCGCGTGGAGTGAAAAGAAATGCCGAATAAAAACCAATGTGGAGATTCTGCCGAGTACTATCAATGGTTTGACCAGGCAATCCATAGCCGATTGTCTCCAGACCCGCCCGATAGATCATCGCTTCAGATTGGTTAATGTTCGTGGCGAACTGACCACTGACGAGATGAGAAAAATTGATAATGCGCTGAAAACTGTTTTTGCTTTGTAAAGGAAGCTTATTTTTTCACAAAGAACATTCTGAGAGCTGTTAAGGAGAGTGTCTTGAAACGGCTCTTGCGGCTTGAAATAAAAATACCCCCGGCGACCAACCGAGGGTAAAATACGTGGAGCAGCTTCGTCGTTTGTCGCGATCTACTCCTTCATTTTTATCTTTTTCGACTTCTCCACCAGCCCGATGAACTCGCTTCTGTAGCCCTCTTTGTCGGGCCCTTTGGCTTTTTTGGCGATATTGAGCACCTGATCAAAGCTTGCTTGCCCCTTGAATGCAGAGTCGCGCAACAGTGCACCCCATTCTGCAACGGCTGCGGCAAAACGGGTGTTTTCGGAGGCTGTTTCGAAGGGTTTGACCGGGCCGCTAAGGGGAACGGAGAGCAATTTGCTGACATCAAGTTTCGGCAGTTTATAGCGGAGCTTTACGGTCAGAATCTCGCCGGAATCGGCAGTGGCCGGGTTGAGGGTTGTTTGCTGGTACTTTAATTCATCTACTCCCGGTACCTGCTCGGTCGATCCTGCAGGAATGATTTCATAGAAAGCGGTGACGGTATGCCCTGAGCCCAGTTCGCCAGCATCTTTTGTGTCGTCGTTAAAATCTTCGTTTTTCAGCAAGCGGCTTTCGTATCCTACAAGCCGGTAAGCTTTTACTTTCAGCGGATTGAATTCGAGTTGAAGTTTTACATCTTTTGCTATGGTAAAAAGCGTTCCGCCCATCTGCGTGACCAGCACTTTTTTTGCCTCCTGGAGGGTGTCGATATAGGAGTAGTTCCCGTTTCCTTTTTCGGCCAACTGGCTCATCCGTTCGTCTTTGAGGTTGCCTGATCCAAAGCCAAGCACGGAGAGGAAGATGCCCTCTTTTCTCTTCTCTTCGATGAAGCGTACCAGAGATCCGGTATCGGAAATACCGATGTTGAAGTCTCCATCGGTGGCCAGAATGACCCTGTTGTTGCCGCGTGGATTGAAATGCTTTTTGGCCTCTTTGTAGGCGAGCATGATTCCTTCACCGCCAGCCGTGCTGCCTCCAGCCTCCAGCGAGTCGAGCGTGTCAAGGATCTTCTGTTTGTTCGCTCCGTTTGTGGGGGGAAGAATTGAGCCCGCAGCTCCGGCATAGACGCAGATTGAGACATAATCCTGTGGTCGCATCTGGTTGACAAGGAGTTTGAAGGCTTCTTTGAGGAGTGGCAGTTTTTCGGGATCTTGCATTGAGCCTGATACGTCAAGGAGAAAGACGAGGTTGGCCGCCGGAAGTTTGGCCACATCAATTTTTTTCCCTTGCAGGCCGATGCAGACCAGATTGTGGCCGCTATTCCATGGGCAGGTTACAGCCTCCATATTGACGGAGAAGGGATCTTCGCCGACCGGCTTGGGGTAATTGTAGGAGAAGTAGTTGATCAGCTCCTCAATGCGAATTGCATCTTTCGGTGGTTCCGTTCCTTCCGTGAGGTAGCGGCGGACGTTGGCGTAGGAGGCGGTATCGACATCTATGGAAAAGGTGGAAAGAGGCTCTCTGGTTGTCTCTTTGAAACCGTTTTCGACGATGCGGCCGTATTCTTCTGTATTGAAATCAATTCCTGCTGCCGGTATTGCGGGATTTGGAAGAATCTGGGTATAGGGTTGCTGATAGGGTGCAGGAGGTGGAGGCGCCGCCATCATTTCAAACATTTTCGATTCGCGTGGAGCGCTCACCGCCATCATCATATCGGGCCCGGCATTATCTTTTAATTGCGCAGGAACTGTTTGAGCTGCCGAAGGAGCCTGTTTCATGACAATGGTGAGTGACACGGTTTTACCTGCTCTGATTTTGACTCCTTGCCGTTTCTCCGGGTTGAAGCCAGCGAGGTCGAATTGGAGTGAATATTCGCCTTCAGGAAGAGCGTTGAATCTGAAGGTGCCGTCGTTTGCAGTTGTTGTAGATGCTGATGTTTCCACGACGGTGACGGTCACTCCCGGAAGAGCGCCTCCGGCACTGCTTTTGACTTTACCCGTCAAGACTCCCACCGCGACTGCTGCCAGACAAAGAAAAAGTGCGCAAATGCCAAAACCAAGGTACAGTTTGTTTCTCATTAGTATGCCTCCATCCCCTGAATAACTGTTATAAAAATTACAAAACCGAGCATTACCCACACACCACCCTAACAACCCGGTTTGTCAGGTTATCCGGGTGGTCGAGAGCTACAGCAAAAAGAAACAAGAGCAGAGAGCAAAGGGTTCTGATTGGCACCTATCTTTTTCTATTTCAGTTTTCGTTTGTCGATAACCCGCTGTGCCTTGCCCATGCTGCGTTCGATGGTGCCGGGTTCAACCAGCCGGATGGTTGCGCTGATGCCAAGGAGGCTCGCAATATTGGCCTTGATGCGATGGCGGAGCCCCTCAAGTTCCTTGATTTCGTCGGAGAAGAACTGCTCTTCAACCTCAACCTGGATTTCAAGCACGTCGAGGTTGTTTTCACGGTCAACGACGAGCAGGTAGTGTGGTTTGGTTTCGCTCATTTCAAGCAGTACCGATTCAACCTGCGATGGGAAGACGTTGACGCCGCGAATGATGAGCATGTCGTCCGAACGGCCCACGCATTTTTCCATTCTGACCAGTGTGCGCCCGCATTCGCAGGTTTCGCCGTGGAGGCGGGTCAGGTCACGGGTGCGGTAGCGGATGAGTGGCATGGCCTCTTTGGTGGCTGGTGTAAAGACCAGTTCGCCAAGCTCTCCGTAGGGCAGCACTTCGCCGGTGTCGGGGTTGATGATTTCGGGGATGAAGTGGTCTTCAAAAATATGCATTCCCTTCTGGCAGTGGCACTCCATTGAGACTCCCGGCCCGATGATTTCGCTGAGGCCGTAAATATCGTAAGCCTTGATGCCGAGCAGGTGCTCAATTTGTGAGCGCATCTCTTCTGTCCAGGGCTCTGCACCGAAGACACCGGCCTTGAGCTTGATGTTCCTGCGGTCGATCTTCTCTTCATTCAGCGCTTCACCGAGGTAGGCGGCGTAGGAAGGGGTGCAGGCAAGCACCGTCGAGCCGAAATCCTCCATGAGTTGGAGCTGTTTTTTTGTATTGCCGCCGGAGATGGGAATAACGGATGCACCAACTTTTTCTGCGCCGTAGTGCAGGCCGAGACCGCCGGTAAAGAGACCGTAGCCGTAGGCCACCTGGATGATGTCGGACTTGCCTACTCCTGCCATGGTGAGTGAACGGGCAACCACTTCACTCCACATTTCGATATCGTTATGGGTGTAGCCGACAACGGTGGACTTTCCTGTTGTGCCGCTGGAGGCATGGAGGCGGACAATATCGGTTTGCGGCACGGTAAAGAGGCCGAAGGGGTAGTTGTCGCGCAAGTCCTGCTTGGTGGTGAAGGGCAGTTTTTGCAGGTCGTCGATGGTGGTGATGTCACCCGGTTCAATACCTGCATCCTGAAGCTTTTTGCGGTAAAAGGGCACAGAGTCGTAGACGCGCTGTACCATTGTTTTTACACGCTCTCCCTGAAGTTTGCGGAGCTCTTCGCGCTCCATGCACTCGTATTGCTTGTTCCAGATCATGACACGGTTGCTTGATGGTGAAATAATGCTTCTCCTGTTCTGAATGCCTCGATGTTCATGGCAACAATTGCGGCTCCTTTTGCCCGGAAAAGCTCGCTTATGGCTGATTCGAGCGCTTCACGGGCAATACCGGTATGAAGGGAGGCGGCACCGAGCATCAC
>CAILXB010000093.1 GCA_903838025.1 uncultured Chlorobiaceae bacterium | reverse complement strand
GGGCAAGATCGAAGTACTTGATCATGTTCCTGCGTAATTCTGTGCCTGTAATCTCTATCATGGTTCAATTGTTCAGTCGTTTGGCTTCAAGTTACAAAAAGAGCAAGACCATATTCAAAGAAGTTTGCGAGAAAAAATTAGCAGGTCAATGGCAGACTGACGGCTGCTTGTTTGCTCGCTGGTCAGAAAGATGCAGCAAAATTGGCTATTCGGCAAAATAGTCCTTCATCCTGCGGAACACCTCTTTTTTGCCAAGCAGGCCGCTGATCATACTGAGCACCGTTGCTGCTCCGGCGGCAAAAAAGAGCGGCCTTGCAGAGATGTTGTTGGTGTAGTAGATAGCCGGTATTCCACGTTCTTTGGCAAAGCTGTCGAGTGAGGTGGTGCCGATCACAAGATCAGGCTCATAATCAATTACCGCCTGCATATCCTCTTCAAGGTACTTGCGATAGCGGATTTCGGTGCCGAGCATGGTGAGTACCCGGTGATCCTCCTCTCCGAGCGCCATTCTTGCAATGGAGGTGGATGCGTAGGGCACCTCAAGGCCAGCCTCAAGCAGGAGACGGACAAGTGGCAGTTCATTGCCTTCATAACCGGCCACAATCACCTTTCCTTTCAACTGGCTGAACTGCGCAAGCACTGCACGGGTCTTCCCGGCCTCTTCTTCGGCAACGGCCTGAACGGTCAAAGAATCAAGGCCGAGAGCCTCTCCGATACGGCCGATCCATTGCGCTGTGGCGTTCGCCCCGATCGGGTTGCCCTTGACAATCTTCACCCCCCTCTCTTCGAGCAGCGACACCGTTCTTTCATAAAAGGGGTGGAGCACTGCACAAGCCTCAGCCTGACCGGCCTCAATATAGTCTTCAAGTGCCGTGCCGGGCAGCGTGATGACTGACTCAACACCGATTTTCTGGAGAACAGCGCCAATAGTCATGGCATCGACTGGAAAAATTTCACCCAGCACAACGAGTGATTTCACCTTTTTCGGGCCCTCAAAGCGACCAAACCGCTTCAGCAGCGTCGCCACGGCCACATCTTTTGCTTCAGGGTGTGTCCTGATCTGGAAGGCTGGCAGGCGTACCAGCAGCACCTCCGCATTACCAGCCTTGCGGGGCAGCAGCTCCTCGGCAATTCCGGCAGTTTCAGCCACGCAGGTGCTGACCACAGGAATAAAGCGCACCGCCGGATCGCGGGCAATACCCTCTATGGTGCGGCGCACATCGTCAATCATGGTTCCGCCTGAAATCTGCACATTCATCAGTTCAGGGGAGATGATTGATTTACGTGCAGCATAAAAATGCGACACAAAAGTGAGCCCGTAGAGGCAGCCCTGATCGGCCACCAGGCAGACCTGCACACCGTCGATTCTTGTCAGCACCCTCAACCCGCCGAATGCCGGACACATCGACTGGGGATGCAACGCCTTACAGCCCTTTTTCTCCATGAAGCACAACCCTCTTGGTAATATGTTGAATATAGGCGCCCTTGGCCGTTGTTTGAGCCATTTGCCCGATGCGCTCTGTGGCAGCATGATGACTTGAAAAACTGCCCGTAATGAGCCTGTAGTATTTGATTCCCTTCACCTCTGCTGGCCAGACAAAAGCGATTACCTTTTCTGAACGCAGGCGCACCACCTCTTTGTGAACACTCTCCGCCTTGCTCAGGGTAATGAGCACAACCGTATAACTTTCGGGAGCCAGCACAAGCGAGCCATTTGCCTCCGCCATCTCGGCAGGAGGTGTAATGGGTTTTTGTACCAGGGCGCTATCACGACGAACCACTGCTATCGGCCTCTCGGCAGGAGGTGCAATGGAGTTTTGTACCATGAGGCTATCACGACGAACCACTGCCGTCGGACTCTCGGCATGAACGGCAACTTTTGCGATGGCTAAAGGCTGCTGCACAACTGAAAGAGAAGCAACAGGTTTCGGCGCCATGCCATGGCGAAAAGTAAACAGCAAAACGATAATCAAACAGACCAAAAGTGGCACCAGATAAAGAAGCTTTTTTTGCATTCGCCCACGCGGCGGCAGCACAACCTCCTGCAAATCCTGATACTCCCTGTTCAGCAACTCTTCGAGGGTGCGTTCAGGGAAAAAAAGCCAGGCTCCCTGCTCCAGAGTAAAGCGGCCCATCCCGTTCAGGCAAATCTCTCTCTGCTCTTGAACCGCACGCCTGAAGAGAGCGGCAAGAGCCCCGCCAAACCGTTCGGCCTCTTCAGGACTCATGGAGAGCCGAGAAATCGCCAGACGCGAAGTATCATCACTGCCTGTCATCCGGGTGGTAAAGGTAAGTCGATTACCCGGAGGCGTATAAACAACCGTTGAAGCACGGCTCTTTTTTGCTGCGGGGAAATGCGCTACGGTAAACGATCCCAGCCCCTTGAGCGAAAGCTTCCGCACAGCAAGAAGCTCCGCCACCATGGCAGAAGAGAATCGTCTCAAAAAAAACTCCGCCTCCTGCCGCTCAACGTCAAGTAGCCTCGCAAACTCTTCACTGAAATCATGATGTACCATAACGTCACCCTTCTCCGATCAAACAGTCAGCACACAAGAGTTAATAAAAACCGAATATAACACATCCCCCCTGAAAAAACCCTCTCTGAAGCCCTTTCATCCAACTCAATTTTTCAAGAAGAGTGATGCCGTTTTTTTTCACACCGGTTTTATTCTATACTTTGCAGGAGTGCCGAATATTCAATTCACCCATGTTGCATGAAATCAGTGATTCTTTCAGTCAGTGAACTGACCGGGCAAATCAAAAACAGGCTTGAGACCTCTTTTCCTCAGGTACAAGTCAAGGGGGAGATCTCCAACTGCAAGCGGCACGGTTCGGGCCACATCTATCTGACACTGAAAGATGAGGGGGCCCAGATTCCGGCTGTGGTCTGGAAAACCACTGCAAGCCGTATGGCCGTTACGCTGAAGGACGGGATGGACGTTGTTGCCGAAGGACGGCTTGAAGTCTATCCCCCATCAGGCCGCTACCAACTGATTTGCACGTCGATCACTGAGGCCGGGCAGGGGGCGCTTCAGCAAGCGTTTGCCGAACTCCTCCAAAAACTGGCCAAAGCGGGCTACTTCAGCACTGAACGGAAACGGGCAATTCCTGCCATCCCGGAAACAATCGGGATCATCACCTCATCCACGGGTGCGGTGATTGAGGATATGAGCAAGGTGCTCGAACGACGTTTTCCTGCGGCACGGCTACTGCTCTATCCGGTCAAGGTGCAGGGAGCGGGTGCCGCTGAAGAGGTTGCAGCGGGAATCGCCTGGTTCAACACGGCAAAAAAGAGGTCGAACCAGCCTGACGTCATCATCATCGCACGGGGAGGCGGTTCACTGGAAGATCTGCAAGCCTTCAATGGTGAAATTGTAGCCAACGCTCTCTACCACTCCAGAATACCGGTCATCAGTGCCATCGGCCACGAAACCGACCTTACCATTGCCGATATGGTAGCCGACCTGCGGGCGGGAACACCCTCCATTGCAGCGGAACTTGCCGTGCCGGACTGCCAGGAGCTGCTGCGTCATATCAGCACCCTTCAGTTACGGCAGGATCGGCTGCTGCAGGCAAAGCTGGAGGGGGCAGAGCGTCAGGTCTACTCAATCTGCAGCAGTTATGCCTTCAACCGCCCGCTCCTCCAACTGGAGCAGTTTCATGAGCGGCTCAACACTCTTGCCGCACAGATGACACGACGCATCACAACCCTCTTCGACCAGCAGGTAGAGCACTACGCCTCTGTCAAACAGCAATTGACCATGCTCGACTACCGCAAAACACTTGAACGGGGATATGTGCTGGTCAAAAAAGAGGGGAAATACATGACATGCACAAAAAAACTGCAAGCCTCCGACGGTGTAGAGCTTCTCTTTCATGACGGAGTACTGCCTGCGGTGATCATCCCTTTGAAGCACCCCTGATGATGCTACGCACCAGTTCAAGATCTTCCTGGGTATTGACTCCCGGGTTGTCGATGAGCGTGGTGACGCACTGTATGCGGAAACCATTCTCCAGCCAGCGGAGCTGTTCAAGTGACTCCGCCTCTTCGAGCATGGAGGGAGGAAGCTTGGCAAATTTCTTCAGCACATCAGCCCTGAAGGCATAGAGCCCGATATGACGATAGAAGATGGTCGAGGGGTGGCTGTTGCGCTGAAAGGGTATGGGACTGCGCGAAAAATAGAGGGCAAAACCCCCGGCATCCATAACCACCTTCACCTGATGAGGATCGTCGATCTGCACGCGGTCATCAGGTCGCAGCGGCAAAACGAGGGTCGAACAATCGGGAGGGGCTCCGTTGAAAAAAGGTTCAAGGGCAAGATCAATATTTTCTGGGCTGATCAGAGGTTCATCACCCTGCAGATTGAGGAAAACATCACCCTCGATATGGCAGGCAGCTTCGGCAATTCGCTCGGTACCACAACTCGCAGTCGGCGAGGTCATGACCACCTCGGCCCCGTACGCTTCAAGCAATGCGGCTATTTCAAGGCTATCGGTAGCCACCACAACCCTCTCGGCCAAACGTGATTTAAGTGCCTGGCGCCAGGTGCGTACAATCAGCGGCTCCCCTTCAAGATCGGCCAGCATTTTACGCTCAAGGCGGCTCGACTCAAGCCTTGCAGGGATAAGAATAACAGCTTTCATAAAAGGTGTCAAACGAAAGGTTCAAGAATGAGGGCCGCAGCCTCGGAGCTGATACCCTCCACCATCACAGTTTTTGTCCGGGAGCTCTGGCCCGACAAGATATGCACCCGTGATGGCGGGATATGGAAGAGTTTCGAAAAGAGAGCGCAGCACTCCCTGTTTGCGGCATCATCGACGGGCGCAGCCTTCAGGCTTACCTTCAAACCGCCGTTGTAGAGACCGCAAACCTGGCTTCTCGATGAGCGGGGCTGCGCTTTGACAACAAATACAGCACTGCCATTTTTTTCGCGAAGTTCAATCACTGAAGCACTACCCAATCACTTTCGGCACCTTGAAAAAGCGATCCTGCCTGTCAGGAGCATTCAACAGTACCTGCGATGATGAAAGCGGCTGATGCTCAACATCCTCACGCAGCACATTGACGGCATCATGAATGCTGCTGAGAGGCACAATACCTTCAGTATCAACTTCATTGAGCTTTTCAACATAGTGCAGAATATTGTTAAGCTCGCTGGTCATCGTCACCATCTCTTCATCGCTGAAGCGCAACTTGGCCAATTCTGCGATATAGGCAACATCTTTGGTAGTAACCGACATAAAAAACTTCGTAAAATTATAAAAACAGTGTAATCAACGACAATCCAGGCAAAAAAACATGTTGGAGCTTGCTGCTACAACATGCAGGCACCTGCGCTCTGCTCCTCATAGCGGCTTTTCGGACGCTGCTCAACCGGCACAAAATCTCTCTCCTCTTTGCCAAGGTAAATCTGCCGTGGTCTTGCAATTTTCTGATCCCCATCTTTGACATGCTCAGTCCACTGCGCAAGCCATCCGGGAATACGACCAATAGCAAAAAGCACTGGGAACATATTCATCGGGAAGCCCATCGCCTGGTAAATCAGACCGGAATAAAAGTCAACGTTGGGATAAAGCTTCCGGTTAATGAAATATTCATCCTCAAGAGCGATGCGCTCCAGCTCAAGCGCAATGTCGAGCAGCGGACTGCGCCCGGTCTCCTCAAAAACCTGGAAAGCAATTTCCTTGATAATTTTTGCCCTCGGATCATAATTTTTATAGACTCTGTGGCCAAAGCCCATTAGCCGTCCTTCTCCATCCTTTACCGATTGAACAAACGCAGGAATCTTGTCGATTGAACCGATTTTCAGCAACATGTGAATGACAGCCTCATTGGCTCCGCCATGCAAGGGCCCATACAGTGCGGCACAACCAGCGGCTACAGCAGTATAGGGATCCACACCGGAGCTACCGACAGCCCGGACAGCGTTGGTTGAACAGTTCTG
>CAILXB010000092.1 GCA_903838025.1 uncultured Chlorobiaceae bacterium | reverse complement strand
TGGGGTCAGGAAGTCAGCGTTTTTGGTGATCTCAATCTGAACTGGGATGTCGTCAGGGAACATTTTGCTCATTTGATGGAATCCCGGGGTATTGAAGGTGTTTATGCAGAGGAAATGGGTGTGCTTCCGGGTATGGAAGAGCTCTTCTCCCTCTCGTATATCAAGCGTTACAATGAGCAGCAGGAGTATGATCTTCTTGTTGTTGACTGTGCGCCTACCGGTGAAACCCTTCGTCTGCTCTCCCTGCCTGAAACATTCGGATGGTTTATCAAGCTTATTCGTAATGTCGAGAAGTTTATGGTAAAGCCTGTTATCAGGCCTCTTTCAAAGAAAATCAAGAAAATAGACGATTTTGTTGCTCCTGTAGAGGTTTATGACAAGGTCGACAACCTCTTCTCTTCAACTGAAGGGATTATTGATCTGCTTGCCGACAGCACCAAAACAACCATGCGTCTTGTCATGAATCCTGAAAAGATGGTTATCAAGGAGTCGATGCGCGCCTTGACCTATCTTAACCTTTACGGCATCACCGTTGACCGCATTACCATCAACCGCGTCATGCCTGATCAGAGCCCCGATCCTTATTTCCAGAAGTGGCGTGCCATTCAGCAGAAGTACATTGAGCAGATCCAGGAAGCTTTTGCACCAATCCCCATCACTGAAGTACCGTTGTTTGATGACGAGGTTGTTGGTATGGCGATGCTTCGCAGGGTAGGTGAAAAAGTGTATGGTGATTTGAATCCTCTCGACATTTTCTTCAACGAGAATCCTATCGATATCAAAAAGGTTTCTGATGGTCATTACAAGGTTCGTGTCAGATTGCCTTTTATGGAGAACATGGGTCTTGAACCAAAAATTCTCAAGCTTGGCGATGATCTTACCATCCGTATTGGTGATTATCAGAAGATTGTGGCTTTGCCGATTTTCCTTGCAGGTATGGAATCTACAGGTGCCTCTTATGAAGACAAGTGGCTGAGTATTGATTTCTCCAAGGCAAAATAAATGTGATGATTGCTTTGGCTTTCATTCATGTGTAAAAGACAATAAAAAACCTGCCTCCCAAGGCAGGTTTTTTATTGAGCATTTTTTCAGGATTCTCAGAGCGAGACAAGATTGGCGACGTCAACACCGTCAACGGCCCTGATTTCATCGAGCAGCGCAGGCGTAACATTGCCATCAACAACAATTGCGGTCATCGCAACCTTTTTTTCCTCATCCCTTGAGAGGGCCACATAAGCGACATTCAGGTTATACTGCAAGAGTAACTGGGTGACGTGGGCAATAACGCCGGGCTTGTCGGTGTTGTTGTAGATGATAATGTTTCCTTCCGGCTTGAATTCCACAAGGAACCGGTCGATCATTACAATCCTGATCTCCTTTTCTCCAAAGACGGTACCGCCGATCATCCGCTTTGTTGTGCCATCTTCAAGTTCTATGCGGATGAGGTTGGTATAGTCGGGGTTCTCTTTTTCAAACTTCTGTTCCAGAGTTATGCCGCACTCCTTTGCCATGGTGAACGCGTTGATGTAGTTGGTATCTTTTGATTGCCGGACATCAAGAAAGCCTTTGAGAGCTGCGGCAGTGATCACTTCATTGAAGGTATGAAGGAACTCTCCTGAAGTTCTGACGGTCATTTTGTTTGCCTGGGCTGGTGCCATTTGTGCCAGTGTCGCTCCAAGTTTTTCGGCCAGAGCAAGATATGAACTTACTCCCGGAGCCTGTGCCAGTTCGACCGCTGAGGCATTGACGGCGCCCTCCAGCTTTCCAGAGCATTTCCATTCAACAATCTGTTCCGCAATCTGAATGGCAACCTTTTGTTGCGCTTCGCTGGTGGAGGCGGCAATATGCGGTGTGGCAATGACCTGGTCAAGCTTAAGCAGGGGATTGTCGGGCTTGACCGGTTCTGCCTCGAAAACATCAAGTGCCACAGTGGCAACTTTTCCTGCAAGAATGGCTTCCGCGAGGTCGGCCTCATTAATGATACCTCCTCTGGCACAGTTGACGATGATGACGCCCGTTTTCATCAGCTCAATCGTCTTTTTTGAAATCAGGTTACGGGTTGATTCATTGAGTGATGAGTGGATGGTGATAAAGTCGGCACGTATGAAGTTTTCGTGCAGGGGGAGAAGTTCGATATTAAGTTTTGCGGCGTATTCGTCAGGAATCATCGGATCGTAGGCGATGATGTTCATTCCAAAGGCCTGCATGCGGGATGCTACCTCACGCCCGATTTTTCCAAGCCCGATAATTGAGAGGGTTTTGCCCTCAAGCTCTACACCCGAAAATTTTGTTTTGTTCCAGTTTCCCTGCTTCAGATCGGCCGTTGCCTGGGGTATACGGCGTGCGGCGGAAAGCATCATGGCGCAGGTATGTTCGGCGGCTGAAACGGTGTTTCCACCGGGCGTGTTCATCACAATAATGCCGTTTCGGGTTGCGGCTTCAATGTCGATGTTGTCGACCCCGGCACCAGCACGTCCAATAAGCCGCAGTTTTGTGCCGCACTCAATAATTTCTGCGGTAACTTTTGTTGCACTTCTAACAATAAGTTTTTCAAAGCCGCCTATTATTTTTTTGAGTTCTTCCTGACTGATTTTCGGTATTTCGGTTACGTCAAATCCGTTCTGTGAAAGGATTTGACCGCATTGTGGATCAACACCGTCAGTGATCAGTACGTTCATGTTCTTTTTGATTATTGATTTCCTGGGAATTTTATGACACGAAGTTTACAGAGCG
>CAILXB010000091.1 GCA_903838025.1 uncultured Chlorobiaceae bacterium | reverse complement strand
TGTCTAGGATGCAAGCTATACGTTGACCCGAAGAGTCAGGTGTACATTGAGGGTATGGAGATAGACTATGTACGCCGCGGCCTCAATGAGGGATTTGAGTTTCGGAATCCAAATGAGCGTGACCGATGTGGGTGCGGGGAATCATTCAGGGTTTGACATTAAATGAAAGGTGTGTTATAATATGGCTATGGCAAAATGTTATATTCTCATAGGAATTCCGGGCTCGGGCAAGTCCACCTGGATCAATAACCAAAACTTTGATTGGTCTCGCACTGTCGTAGCCTCTACGGATGACTACGTTGACAGCGAAGCACGAAACCAAGGCAAAACGTATTCCGAAATATTTCGGGATACGATGCCCGCAGCAGTTGCTCACATGACAAAGACAGTGGTTGACGCAGTGCGGGCAGGGAAGGATATCGTGTGGGATCAAACCTCTACGACCGTCGCATCCCGCGCTAAAAAGTTCCGTATGCTGCCACCAAACTACTCGGTAGTGGGGGTGGTGTTTCGGACACCCGACAGGGCGGAACTCGCTCGGCGTCTGAAGTCCCGCCCGGGCAAGGAAATCCCAGATAACGTGATGCGAAGCATGATCGGTGGTTGGGAAGAGCCGACTAAGGCAGAAGGCTTCAACAAAATAATCGTGGCATGAGTAACGAACTGGCAAAGTACCTGAACAGCCGGCGCCGGCTCCGTGATGATGCCGCCATCAAAAAGCAGGTCAAAATTGCCAGAGGGCACGGCAGCAACAGAGGCAATGACAGGGCAGTAGATCAGCCACATCGTCTGGCGAAACGACATGCCATGGATTGCGGAAATCCCCAGTGTTTTCTATGCGGCAATCCTCGCAGAACACACAAGGATAAGTTGACGCCACAGGAAAAACGCCTCTTCCAGGACAAAATTTGGAATGATAATCAGACGGATTGATTTCGGGACAATTGAGCATGTCTGGCGCTTACATCTTTGGCCCGGAAGAATGAGCGCAATTGAACCGTATAGCGCCATGATGTTCATGCATGACAAATACGACACCTCATTTGCCTCTCGACCGCAAGTTTTTCTCGGTGGGTATGTCGATGACAAGTTGGTTGCAGTCAATAGTCTGCATCTGGCGGAGGCGTACATGGCACGATCACGCGGACTATGGGTTGACCCATCACAACGAGGACATGGATATGGGTTTCGGATGCTAAACGCCACAAGCAGCGTAGCTGAGGGACTAGGTGCCGAGGCGATATGGTCATTCTCTCGGAAAAGCAGCATCCGAAGTTATGAACAAGCTGACTTCACCCGAGTATCATCCTGGATGGATCACGGAGAGTTTGGTCCTAATGCGTATGTGATTAACCGAATAAGCAAATAAGTGTTGACAACAAACATCACCTATGATACAATAGCATCTACTGTGAAAAAAGCAGATTTGGGAAACAAGAGGTCAAAAAGATTTGACATTTATTCAGAAAACTGCTATAATATACACATAAATAATACTTATTGGATACACGGACTAAATAGATTTATGAAAAACTTTACTTGTCACCTACAGCATAGACCCTGGCCATTATCGGCAGGGACCTTTACAGGCATGTATCCGGTGACACCTGCGGCCTCTAAAAATATTGGACGCAGTAATGAATCAGGTAAGTTCGAGGGGTGGGATGATTAACTAGCAGAGGCAGTTACTCCCAAGCAAACCCCGAAAACTTAGAGTTCTCGGGGTTTTTTGCTATGTGAACGAAAAACAACATAGCAAAAAATCGATAGACAAAATATTGAAAACGTGTTATAATAGATTAAGGAAATGAATTTGACAGAAAATAGAAAATGGTGCTCAGAGCATAAACTGACGAGCGAAGAGGTCAAGCAATTGATTCAGAACAAGTTGGAACGTGCTTTGAAGCAACTGGAAGCAAGAAAGCAGATACCAAAATCGGTTCTTGCAGATTAATAGTGTGAATATGAGGAAACGAGGTCCTCGCTCTGCACTTAAAACATGGAGCAAACGGGCGGACAGAAGGATGAACGTGCGGTAGAACGCATCAGTATAAATCTCTGGTCAGGGT
>CAILXB010000090.1 GCA_903838025.1 uncultured Chlorobiaceae bacterium | reverse complement strand
CGTAGTGGGATGTGAGGTTTCGAAGCAGCCACCCTGATCGATGGCAATATCGACAATCACACTCCCCGGCTTCATTTTTTGAAGCATGGATCGCGTCAAAAGCTTCGGTGCCGTTGCGCCAGTCACCAACACGGCACCAACTATCAGGTCAACATCAGCAAGCATCTCCTCAAGATTCTGTTCGTTGGCAAAGAGGGTGTGCACCTGGGGCGGCAGCAAATTGTCGAGTTCACGCAATCGTTCCTGATTGATCTCCATGACGGTAACCTCGGCCCCGAGGCCTGCCGCAGCTCTTGCGGCATTGGTACCGGCAGAACCACCTCCCAGAATCAGCACCTTGGCCGGGAGTACTCCGGGAAGACCACCCAGCAGTTTGCCCTTACCACCCTGATGGCTTGCGAGATAAAAGCCACCCATGATGATGCTCATTTTTCCGGCAACTTCACTCATGGGAGCCAGCAAAGGCAGATGGCCGCCATACTCAACCGTTTCGTAGGCAATACCGGTTACTTTTGATTTGATCAAGTGACGAGCAAGCTCCGGAACACTGGCAAGATGAAGAAAGGTGAAGAGAATCTGGCCCTCCCGAAAAAAGGCAAACTCCTCTGCCAGAGGCTCCTTTACCTTCACAATAAGCTCATTTTTCCACACCTCTTTAGCCGAAGAGGCGATAATGGCACCGGAGCGCTTATATTTATCATCGCTGAAGCCGCTCCCCTTGCCAGCTCCACGCTCAACAACAACATGGTGGCCAGCGCTGACAAGATGGCGAACACCTGCAGGAGTACAGGAGACCCTGTTCTCTTTTATCTTTATTTCCCTGGGGATACCAATATTCATAAGAGGAAGGATTTATATCTTCTGAAGGAAAAGGAACCACACCTCTGCGATCAGGAGGGGTTTATCGAGTTTTGTCACGACGCCACGTTCAGTAATAACATCGTCAAAATCAGGGAGTTTATCAATAACAACCTATAAAAAAAGAGGGACTCCACGCACTCTCCTGGCAAGAAAACCGTCACTCAGGTTATGCCCCACACCACCGCCACTGCTAAATTTGCTTTTTCTGATTAATAATGGTAAGATTCGTTGCCCGAAGAGGTTTTACTGTTTTGTTTATTCATAAAGCGGAGTGCTTTTGTCTTATTTCTCCCACAAAAGAAGAGCAGAATCAACCAGAGAGAACTCGGAATCTCAATTCAGGGCAAAGGCAGCCTTTAAAAAAGAAATATTAATGCCATGAATTCACCCATAATGGTCGCCACGTTAATACCTCGCAACTTCATACCAAGTGATCTCTTCGCCATCACGCTTCATTTTTCAAAACTATGGGCCAGCCACAAAATTTCGATCAAGAAAGAGCAGGGGTGGCTATCCGATCAAGAGCTTGTGCTCCTTACACAAAGAGAGACAAAAAAATTTACAGCAATAATACGCCGATACGAAAAAACTCTCTTATTGTATATAGCAGTGTCTGGCTGCGAGGGTAAAAGTGCCGGAGAGCTGCTTCAGGATATCTTTGTCAACGCTTATGTCTATCTCAATGAGTATGATCACTCTATCCCCTTTTCATCATGGATATACCGACTCGCCCACAAGGAAATACATGAGCGCTTAAAAAGCTTGCCCGCCAAGGAAGAAAACAGTGAATACAACTCGCCTTACCAGCCTATGGTCGAGCGTATTACCAGCACCCTGCCCGATCACAATTACACACCAACAGAGATTATAACGGCGGTCATGCAACTTGAAAGCAAGTATCGTGATGTTATGGTATTAAAATATGCTGAACAGAAATCTCCAACAGAGATCTCTGATATTCTGGAGATATCCCAGCAGACGGTCACCTCACTTATCCTCTCTGCTGAAAACAAGATAAATGACTATCTGGAAAATATTTAAACTTCTTGCAATATGCCAAACCATGTTTCGGATTCATTTTGGTCAACCATAGAAAAAAATCATATAACGCCAATCCCCCGCTGGCGTTTTGTGCTCAAACAGGTCACTCTCTGGACTCTTGTGGCTCTTCTTGCCATTATTGTCAGCCTGGCCGGGGCGGTTGCCTTGTATATCTCTCTTAACCATGATTTCAGCATCAATCATGATTACACTTTAACACTCCTTCATGATTACCCCTTGCTGATGAGCATTGTAATGAGCATGCCCTATTCCTGGCTTGTTTTAATTGTACTTTTTTCCCTTCTTGTCTTCACTGTGGTATCACGCTCAAAAAAAGGATATTCGTATGATATCACCAGAATTATTACCGGATTATTGCTTGCAACACTTCCCCTTACGACGTTTTTTTATACATCTGGCATCGGGCGCTCCGCCCATTGGTACCTGTCGGAAAACTACGGCAACTACTATCATCTCGTCAATGGAAATGAGCAGGATTGGACGCATCCTGAACAAGGGCGTCTTGGAGGACGGGTCATCAGATACGACAAAAAGGAAAAAATTATGATTCTTAAAAGCTTTGCCCATGAGTTTTGGCGAATCGACGTCAAAAACGCAAAAATCGACAGCGACACCCTTCTTTTTCCGGGTAATTATATAAAAGTAAAAGGAGTTCAGACAACAAAAGAGGGGTTTTTGGCACATTCAATACATAGCAGGAGTGAAGTGCATATTACCAATCAGTCAGAGTTGATAAAAAATCGCTAAAGAGAGCAATCGCGGCTCTGCTACACCCACACAGAGTTGCGAAACCCCATAATCGTCACAACCATGAACACCCCTTTGATAAAACCACACAACAACGTTGCGGGCCAGTCCATGGCAAATGGCCTCCCTTTTTCACAAAAATGTACCCATCACAGCAGCTTTATTGAGTACATCGGAAAAGGCTATGTGAGTGCTCAGGTGATTTATGCTGATGGACGACCTGTTGATTTTATCTATTTGGAAACCAATACCGCTTATGAAGCAATAACAGCTCTTAAGAATGTTGTCGGTAAAAAAATATCGGAGGTATTTCCCGATATGGCCATCAGGCATCCGGAGTTTCTTGAGAGACTGATCATGGTTGCCAGTACAGGCATTCCAGAGCGCTTTGAAATATGCTTTCATCCTTCAGAAACGTGGCTTGATACCACCTTGTATTGCCCTGAAAATGGGTATCTGATTGCGATCATCGAAGACATTACCAAACGCAAAGAGGCAGAAACGGTGCTCAGAAAAAGCGAAGAGCGATTCAAGGCCGTTTTTAACAGCCATTCTGCCATACAGGCTCTGCTTGACCCTGATACAGGAAAAATCCTTGATGTTAACCAGAAGGCAACAGGGTGGTATGGGTGGTCACTTGATGAACTCAAGCAGATGTACACCCGCGATATCAATACCTTGTCGCCTGATGCCATTATAAGCAGCCTGAAATCAGTAGGTACCGGAGATCACAATACTTTCAGTGGTTATCACCGGATGGCTGACGGCTCTATACGGGATGTGGAAATTTTCCGCAACAAAATTGAAATCGATGGCAAAGCGGTTGTTCATGCCATTATCCATGATGTTACCGAACGAAAACAGGCAGAGGCTGAACTGCTAAGAATAAGTCGTGCGCTCCTTGCAAGCAACAACTGCAACCAGGCGCTTCTTCATACCGATGATGAGATAGAGTTGCTGCAAAAAATCTGCGCAATCATCGTTGAACAGGGTGGTTACCGAATGGCCTGGGTCGGGTATGCAAGCCAGGATAAAGCAAAAAGCATCTCTCCAGCCAGTCACGCAGGGTTTCACGATGGCTATTTAAACGCCCTTAAAATATCATGGGCTGATGACGACCACGGACAAGGCCCCGCCGGAACAGCCATTCGCACGGGCAGACCCTCTACTGTGAGAAATATTCACCATGATCCCCGGTTTGCATTATGGCTTCCCGAAGCAAAAAAACGTGGCTATGCCTCCATTCACAGTTTGCCACTCAAAATTGGCAGTACAGTGCTGGGCGCCTTGACGATCTGTTCCGAACACCCGGATGCCTTTTCTGAAAAAGAGAGCGAGTTGCTTGGCAGCCTTGCCGAAAATCTGGCTTATGGAATCTCGATGTTGCGCAACCGCAAAGAACTTCTTAAAAGCAACGAACGATTCAAGACACTTTTCGACAGCCACTCGGCATTTCAACTTCTCCTCGACACCGAATCAGGCCGGGTCATTGATGCCAATCAGGCAGCTTCCGACTATTATGGATGGCCTGTTGAAAAACTCAAGCAGATGTTTATCTGGGATATCTGTACCCATCCAAAAGAGGTACTCATCAAAAATCTATTACAAAAAGAGTTTTTTGAGCAAAATCAGATATTGGCTTTTCACCGAAGAGCTGACGGTTCGATAAGAGATGTTGAAGTTTTTCGAAACCAAATCGAAATTGATGGCAAAAAGATCTTGCATATTATTATTCATGATATTACTGAACGCAAACGGTATGAAATGCTTAGTGTATTCAGGCTTTGCCTGCTCCAGATGGCTGAAACCCATTCTGTGGAGGAGTTGCTAAAGGCAACGCTTGACGAAGCAGAAAAGATAACGGGAAGTACCATTGGGTTTATTCACTTTGTTGACGAAAACCAGACAATACTCGCCTTGCAGACATGGTCAAAAAACACCATTACAACCATGTGCAAAGCGGATGCAGCAGGCCAGCATTATCGGCTCGACAAGGCTGGGGTATGGGCTGATGCCGTACGTGAACGAAAAGCGGTTATCCATAATGACTATCCTTCACTTGAGCATCGCAAAGGAATGCCTGAGGGCCATGCTGAAGTCAGGCGGGAGATGGTTATCCCGGTTATTCGCAATGAAAAGATAGTGGCAATCATGGGGCTTGGCAACAAGCCTGCGGATTATGATCATAAAGATATTGAATGGATAGAGGTATTGGCCAATCAAGTCTGGGATATTATTGCTAAAAAGATTACGGAAGAGGAAAAAAACAAGCTTGCCGCTCAACTGCAACACTCCGCAAAAATGGAGATGATTGGTCAGCTTGCGGCAGGCATCGCTCACGAAATAAATAACCCGCTCAATTTTATCTTGCTGAACAGCAAAAACCTTGAGAATGATTTTAATGATCTTTGTGAACTCGTCAATGATTACCGTCAAATCATCGAAAAAGCCGCTTCACTCCCCTCTTTTGCCGAAGAGATCGAGCGGATCAGAAAGAAAGAGCGTGCAATCGACATTGACGATCTGATCAAAACTATCCCAAATACCCTTAAAAAATCAGAAACTGGAGTTGACCGCATCACCACCATCACCCGAAGCATGCGTAATTTTTCTTACAAAAACCAGAAGGATTTGTTCACTCCATTTGATATCAACATAGCGATAGAAGAGACCCTTGTTATTGCAAAAAGCGAATACCGCGATGTTATTGCTCTTGACTTACAGCTTGAGTCCATGCCACTGGTACTCTGTGATCCCTCCAAAATCAGTCAGGTGATCCTCAACCTGATACTCAACAGTGTCCATGCCATTAAATCACAAAACAGGAGCGATTCAGGACATATCAAGGTCAAAACATGGACATGCAATGAATATGTTTCATGCTCAGTAAGCGATGACGGGCCGGGAATCGACGAAAAAATAAAAGCCCGGGTATTTGAACCTTTCTTTACAACAAAGGATATAGGAAAGGGAACGGGACTCGGGCTTAGTATAAGCTATGACATCATCGTCAATGAACACAAAGGAAATATTTCTGTTAAATGTCCGCCCGAGGGAGGCACTGTGTTTACTTTTTCACTGCCAAGAATCGTCGTGCCTTCAGAGCTCACTTCAGGGTAATATGTTGTTTGGATTATCAGGCGAAACAGAGCGCAAGAGTAAAAAAACGGAGATGATAATCATCTGATCCTGAACGATACTCCAAGCGATAATGCCAGTGCCCGGCAAGCATCCAGGTCAACTCCCGGATAATCCACAACCGATGCAATCACATTGGGTATCTGTTGTTTTGCCAATCGTATAAAATCGCAAACACCGCAGAATCCATCATCTCCAAAAGGAGTGTCACACAACTGCATATACGTTTCTGCATCAGAGGCATTCATGCTCACAGAAATTGTATCCACCAAACAAGCCAGATCCGGAAGAATGTTACGGCCGTGAACCAGATTTGCCTGACCATCGGTATTGATACGAACGGGATAACGATAGAGACGTTTGAGTTCCCGGGCAATGCGCACAACCAGCTCCAGCCGGATCAGCGATTCACCAAAACCGCAAAAAACAATCTCATCAATTCCCGTTGGTTCCATAACTGCAAACGCGGCCATGACCTCTTCGAAAGAGGGTTCTGCCGCAAGCAGTAAATCATGACCATACAGTTTGTACTGATTGAATTTCGGACAGAATATGCAGGTATTTGAGCATCGGTTGGTGATATTGAGGTAAAGAGAACGACCGATTTTATAGGCTAAGGTTGCCGATTCTTTCGGTGAAACAGTTGGCTTTTCAGGTTCATACATAGTGGTATTCTAACGGGAACAAAAGGAGAACTTTTTTGATCAGGCCTTCTTGACAAATTCCGACTTCAATTGCATCGCTCCAAAACCCTCGATCTTGCAATCAATGTCATGATCACCCTCAATGAGGCGAATATTGCGCACCTTCGTGCCACCCTTGAGCGCCGATGACGAGCCCTTGACCTTGAGATCCTTGATTACCGTCACCGAATCACCATCCTGCAAAAGGGTGCCATTCGCATCCTTCCAGACACGGACTTTGCCTGATACCGGAACCGGCGAGCTGCTCCATTCATGAGCGCACTCAGGGCAGGTCAAGAGGGCACCAACTTCGTAGGTGTATTCCGAGTTACATTTTGGACAGTTTGGTAAATCACTCATCGTGTTCCTTGTTCAAGATTTTCCGGCAAAAACTTTTGCGACATGATACTATTTTTTGTCGGTAAAGCCTTGAAAACCGTTATTCAGAATCAACACCCAACTCGCAGTTTCCCATTGCTTCTCTCTTTATTCTTCTTATACTTCGAAAATATATTCATCCAATCGTAACCACTACTCCATGCTGAACAAATCGCTTCGAATTGTTATCCTCTTTCTGGGGCTTCTGGTCACCTCGCTTCCCTTGAGGGTTTCTGCCGCGCCAGCACTTGATCCCGAAAACACGATCTATCTCGACCTTCCCTCAGGGCGAGTGGTCATCCAGATGCTTCCAACTCTTGCCCCCCGCCATGTGCTTCGAATCAAAGAGTTGACCCGTAAAGGTTTTTATAACGGCCTCTCCTTCCACCGCGTGATACCGGGCTTTATGGCCCAGACCGGCGACCCGCTCGGCGACGGTTCCGGCGGTTCCGGCCAACAGCTTCAATCTGAATTTTCGCGTGAGCCGCACGTTCGGGGCACCCTCTCCATGGCACGCGCTTCTGATCGCAACAGTGCCGACAGCCAGTTTTTTATCTGCTTCGCACCTGCACCATTCCTTGATGGACAATACACTGTTTGGGGACGTGTCGTCTCCGGAATGGAATTTGTGGACAAGATCAAGGCTGGTTCGGAATACAACAATGGCGCGGTTACTAATCCCACCAAAATAGTACGTATGAGGGTTGCCAGGGATGTAAAACCGTGAGTTTGAAAGGCAAGAGCCGCGATTGAACTTGAATGGTACCGTCAGGGGGCTGACACCTCCCCGCTCGATGCGAGAGATTGCGTCAAGCGGGTTGTGCCATGCCCCGTAACTCCTCGTGCTGTAGTGGCCAGCCTCAGTATTTGATGAGATATTGCGACTTGGGATCACGCAGAATGTTGATCCACGACCCGTAAATGGGGTTTGGCAGCATAAACCATTTTTTCCCCCAGTTATTTTTGTTTTCACTGACCAGGCGATCACGCTCCTGGGGAGTGATATTTGATTTCACATCCGCCAGAAAATCACCAAGGTCGTCGCCGAACAACATCACGATCCGGTACTTTTTCGAGATATATTCCCGCCTGCTCCTCTTCTCGGAAGTCCAGCCATCCTCCTCGCCAAGTAACAAAATGTCTTCAGGCAGAACACCCGCCACCCCGACTTTCGCAAGATTTTTTATCGTACCGGCCTCTTGCGAATATCCCAATCCTGGAGCCTCCCCTTTCCTGCTCTCCCTGTTCGAAATAAAGATGACCCTGACATTTTTGTCTCTCATCGCATTGATGAACTCAACCGCCCCGGGAACAGCCGTTGCTGATTGCAGGGCAACCCACTCATTCCATGTCGCTGCGGTCCATTCGCCATTTTCAAGAACCACTTTTCCCATATACGGGGAGTTATCAAGCACCGTTTCGTCGATGTCCATGACAATGGCTGGCGGCAATGAAAAATAGTTACCAACCTGTTCTTTGGCTGCCGTCCATTTGCGATCGCGAAGAGCGGCATTGATGTTCCTCAACGCCGTATTGTAAGCCTGTGTCGTGTTGGCCTTGTATTCCGCCGACGTTTGCATCCAGAGAAGGCTGTTGAAGTTGTTATTGTCGGCCAATGCACTCCCGGCAGAGAGCAGTAAAAACACACCAGCAAAAATGGAGCGGTAAAAATTGTTCATGGCAAGCACCTCCAAAGAATGGGGTTGGTTTGAAGAGGAAGAAGCTGGGACAACTACGGAAGTTATCAAAAAAACACTTGAGAAGCCATAGCGGCACCGTTCTTTTGCTTTGCAGGAGCATTGTGTATACGTTGCTAAATTTTTGCTTTTTCAGAAAACAAGTATGTATATTGGAAATAAAGTATTCAATCTGCATACTTACCACAATGAACTATCTCAAGCGATTGATCACAACCGAGGTCGAGGAGGGGCTGAAACACTCCCCCGTCACTGCGATAATCGGGCCACGGCAATGCGGAAAATCAACCCTGACACGCCATCTTCTCACCTACGATCGTCCGTTTCTTTACCTCGATCTTGAAAAACCCTCCGACCTGCGAAAACTCGAAGAGCCGGAATGGTTTTTTATTTCACAGAAGGAGAAGCTGATCTGCATTGATGAAGTGCAGCGAAAACCCGATCTCTTTCCCCTTATCCGCAGCTTGGTGGATGAGTGGGGTGAGAATGGCCATTTTCTTGTGCTCGGTTCAGCCTCCCGTGATCTTCTGAGGCAAAGTTCGGAATCACTTGCCGGACGCATTACCTACAAGCAGTTGACCCCTTTTTTATGGGAGGAGGTAAAGGAGCACCTCTCTTATGAACACTATCTCACAACTGGCGGCTTTCCGCGAAGCCTGCTGCAAAAAATACCGGAGGTCTCATATCAATGGCGAGAAGATTTTATTGCGACCTTCCTTGAGCGCGATCTGCTGCAATGGAGTGGATTTTCACCACAAACCATGCGACGGTTGTGGCTGATGCTGGCTCATACTAACGGTCAACTGGTGAACCTCTCAACAATCGGTGGTTCTCTCGGAATCAGCCACACCAGCGTGCGCAACTATCTTGATTTGCTGCAGGATACCTTTATGGTGCACATCCTGCCGCCGTTTATCTCCAATACCGGCAAGCGTCTGGTCAAAACGCCCAAAGTCTATATTACTGACACCGGTATCATTGCTGCGCTGCTTGGATTGAGCGATTTTAACCAACTTGCCGGCCATCCAGTTTTCGGCTCATTATGGGAGAGTATGGTAATTGCCAATCTTAAAGGGCTCTTTCCGCGTGCAGAGCTCTCATTTTACAGAACCTCCAATGGAACCGAGATCGACATCCTGCTCCAGCTTTCAGGAAAGCTTATTGCCATTGAGTGCAAGGCATCCGTAGCACCTGCGCTTTCGAGAGGGAGTTATTTTGCAAGAGAGGATATTGCTCCCCTGCATACCTTTGTTGTGGCTCCGGTAGCGCAAAGCTACTCTCTCAAACCAGGAATTTCCGTTGTGACGCTCTCAGATCTTGTAGCAGGAATACGGGAAATAGTTGCAAAGAATTGAGAACTCCCGTGTTTGAAGAGATGCTCATCCCACCTCAGCATAGACCCCTGCATCACGCTCGGGATAGGATTCATAGACATGCTCAAAGAGCGCGGAGCACTTCTGGCGGTAGAGCTCCGGTGTGTAGGCGCGGGGAAGACCAAGGTCGAGGGTATCTTCGATTTCGAGCTTCATTTTTGAACGTGCAGCAGTATTCTTGCGCCAGTCGAGTACCAGCAACCCCTTGAGCTTGATAAGCAAATCATGAGCAACCCTCTTCACCTGATCGCGCTCCCAGGTGCTGAGTTCCGGGGCCGGACGGGTAAGGATGTCGAGAATGACCAACTCCTCCTCGCTCATATTCTACCGCACATGGCGCTGCTCTTCGTCGTTCAATACTGGTGATTCTGCCCGATGATCTTCACCAGCTCCGCCTTGTGCTCAGAAAAAAGGGTAAAATTCTCCACCAGGTCGAGCAATCGCGAACGATCGCACGTCCCGCGCAGCACCACCTCCCCCTTCGTCTCCCGCTGCAATGTGCCGGTCACGCCAAAACTCTCCTCCATAGCCGACACCGTCTGCCAGCCAAGCTCTGCGAACAACCCGATGGCGAGCTGCTCAACAAGCTGGTCTTCTGTGTATGCAACAAATTGTTTCAAGTGGCGCATCTGCGCATTGAATATTTTCAAGTTCCATATCCGCTACTCCTCATTTGGCTCGCTCAAGCCGTCAGGGTTTTTCAACGACTTCTTTTCTTCAGATGCCAGACGGCGTTCAACCTTCTTCACGTCCTCTGCAGGTAGCAGTGTTTCCGGCCGGATACCTCGTTCAAGCAGGGTTTTCCGCACTGCTTTGTTATTGGTGATGTGTTCGTTGGAAATACTCCCTTCTCTTTTCATTCTATGTTCACGTGCATTGAAAATGGTAATTTCAGTAGCGAAATCTTTGGCTTTCAGAATGATGGTTGGTGCAAAGTCAGCCAGCGGCCGTTTATCCGGTACATTCCACTCGGCCTTCATTGCCTGTGTGCTTTTACCAAAAAGTGCCTGATCGCCCTTGCTCCGAATGAGAGCAAAATTCTCCGTACTTCCTGTCTGCTCATAGATTACACCCGACAGCTCCTTTTCCGTTGCGCTGAGTTTTTTTCGCGCCGAGACTCTTTCAGCTTCCAGCAAGTGCTGCTCAATGATTTCTGCGCGGCGGGTCTGAATGGCAAAATAGGTCTGGGCAAAGGCAATTTCCTGCTTCTTCGGGTCACCATTCTGAGCAATGAGATAGCAGGCATAACGGGTCAGCATGATATCATCCACCTCGCGCTGGCTTCCAGAACCGAGATCAACCATTTTCCCGACATCGGCAAAATGGTCGGCTGTCTTGTGGCCAGAGATTTCGCAAGCAGTTTTAGCCTTGGAGACGACGTTCAGAAAGTTGTCCCACTTGCTATAGCCAAGCAAATACTGTAGATCTCGGGCCAACCAATATTCTACCCCTCCTTCGACCTTCTGGGCATGCGCCTCAAACGTTGTCGTAAGTGTCTGGATCAGTTCAGTTTTCATTGCTTCAAGAATTTGAGATGTTACCGGCAATCGTTATTAAATCTTCACTCAGTAGACCTCACCATCGGCAGTTGTAAAGAAATCCTTTACAACTGAAAAGCACCAATATTTGCACTCCTGACGAACTGTTAAGCATTGCTGAACAGTTGCCTGGTACCTTCGGATTGAACCTGTATAGAATTCCTTACACGTTGCCCCCTCATCCAATTCACCTTCGGCGTATATGTTTTTCAAGTGCATGGTGATATTCTGGGACTGCACCAAAAACAAATCTGCTATCTGCTGCCTGAAGAGTCCACCTCACTTCAGCCATTTCGACATCCTCTCTTTCACTTGCGTCTGTGAGATCGTTTCTCCTGCATCCGCCAGCTCGATTCCCCTTTCAACTTTCGCTAAAAAAAGAAGGCGCTTCGCTTCGTAGCCTCCGAAAATGTGGTATTGGCAAGAAGCGCTTCTACTGCCTGAATAATTATCTCTTTTGCCGTCATGGCAAATCTTCTCTTTTATGTACGCAAACAATACGTGAGTATAATGTAATTTATCATGTCAAGGATTCCTTGTCGGGATGGTGCTGAGCCGATAGGCAATTCCTTACGAAAATTCCTGATCGAGACGTTCCTTGAGAAACATCTTCAAAAGCGACTGGTAGGGTACATCACGCTCATTGGCAAGTATCTTCAGATGATTAAGCATCGGTTCCGGCAACCGGAGTGAGATGGTTTTCATGGATGGCTTCAGATTCGGAAACAGTGCCTTATCAGCCTTGTTCCAATCCACAAACTCAGTTGAATCATGCGTTGACCAGAACTCCTGCTCCTCCGCTTCACTCCTGAATTCCGGAATCGCTGTTTTCCCGTTTTTCATAAATATCCTGTTCTTTTCTGTTCATACTGCGTGCT
>CAILXB010000089.1 GCA_903838025.1 uncultured Chlorobiaceae bacterium | reverse complement strand
TCAGCACTATGCGCTGTTCCGCCGTCTGACGGTCTTCGAGAATGTCGCCTTTGGCCTCAAAGTGCTTCCGATGGGAGAGCGACCATCGCGCAGTGCCATTCAGGAGAGGGTTGATGAGCTGCTGAAACTGGTGCAGATGGATTGGGCTGTCAAACGCTACCCGTCACAACTTTCGGGTGGACAGCGCCAGCGAGTCGCCCTTGCAAGAGCACTTGCCGTCAATCCCAAGGTGCTGCTGCTCGACGAGCCCTTTTCGGCCCTCGATGCCAAGGTGCGTCAGGAGCTGCGCCGCTGGCTCAGAAAGCTGCATGATGAAATCCATGTCACCACGCTCTTTGTCACCCACGATCAGGAGGAGGCGCTTGAACTGGCCGACCGGATTGTTGTCATCAACAAGGGGCGAATTGAGCAGCAGGGAACGCCGCAGGAGGTCTACGACCACCCGGTCAACGCCTTTGTCTACAACTTTCTTGGCAATGTCAACGTCTTCCACGGGCGCATCAAAGAGGGTAAGGTCACGCTCGGTACCCACCATGTCGATGCTCCTGATGACCTCAAACATACCGAAGAGAGTGCCAGCCAGGCCTTTGTGCGACCTCATGAAATCGGTATCAGCAAAATCCGCAGCAGTGAAACTGACCTCGCCGGCACCATCCAGGAGGTACGCATCATGGGAGGACTCATTGGCCTGAACCTTGCATGCGTGGGGTTTGAACACCCGATTGATGCCGAAATACCAAGGGAACTCTACGTGAACCTTCAGCTTGCCAAGGGCGATCCCGTCTTTGTCTCGCTGAACCGCCTCCGCGTCTTTACCGGCGATTATGAGATCTGAAAGGAGTAAACAAAAAAGCCTCCCGATTGCGCGGGAGGCAAAGCAGAACGTTCTGCCTTAGTTCATATCTGATAGTCGATAATGATCTCCCTGGCCTTGAGGAGGTCGGCAACAAGACTCACCGCATCGGCTACAGCTCCTCCATCCGCCAACTGAAGATCGGGCTGGTAGCGTGAAAGACTGCTCTCTCCCCTGTTCACAACAAGAATATCGTTGGGCTCGTTGAGCAACTTCAGGGTCTCGATATCGTAATCGTCCGCATCATCAATAGTGGTGATAAAAATAAGCCCGGCATCGGTGAGGATACGGGCCAACTCGCCCATCCTCCGCAACCGCTCCCCTGCACTGTCGGCATGAGAGCCAAGATCGGCATCAAGTCCGCGATCAAGAGTGGCCACACCGAGGTAGTAGGCGTTCATGCCATTTGCAAAGAGCCCCTGCTCAAGCGCTTTGGCCACAACCCGTTTACCAGTGCCCCTGGCTCCCGTAAAGACGATAAACTTGGCCCTGTGGCGATTGGCTATTGCTCTCTGCTCCGCACGAACCAGCCCTGCCTCCCAGTTGCTTTCACGATCCCGGATATGCTGCTGCAAGAGTGTCTCTCCAACTGAGAGATTTTCGACCACAACTCCGCCCCCGGCAATTTCAAAATTGTCAACAATCACAAACCGTCCGGTAGCCTCGCTCACTGCGGTGGTATCGAAGGCGATCGGGCGGGAGGTTTCGAGAATGCACTCAGCAACGTCGCGGCAGTCGATCTGCTGTTTGCTTTGGCTGCTGGTCAAATCGGAGGCGTCGAGGGTGCTGCATATCTCCGCCAGCTTGACCGTTGCCCGCGCCGAACCGATCTTGAGCTTGTAGGATTTGTTGTGGATCATCGGCGCCCGGCCAACCCAGAAGATATTGACCCTGAAGCGGCTGCCCACTTCCGGCCTTGATTCTCCGGGTTTGACCATGAGCTCACCGGGCCGCACATAAATCTGCGTGGCAAGGGTAAAGCCTGTCGATTCCCCGGCTGAAGCCTCTCTTTTCGGTTCGGTATTGAACGACTCGACCGACTGGATGACCGATTGTTTATTTGAAGGGAGAAAAAGCACTTCATCACCCACCTGCACTCTTCCGGCGGCAACGGTTCCGGCAACAATGCGCCGATCGTCATTGCTGCGGGTAAACTTGTAGATGTCCTGAACCGGAAAACGAAAGGGCTTTTCATGCAACTCCTTCTCGCTGACAAACTGGTCGAGCTGCTCCAGAACCGTAGCACCCTTGTACCACTCCATCCGCTCAGAATGAGAGGCGATGTTGTCGCCCTCACGGGCACTGATGGGAATAAAGCTGACCGGCGTCACGTTGATAGCTTCAAGAAATGCAGTATAATCGGCCTTCAGTTTTTC
>CAILXB010000088.1 GCA_903838025.1 uncultured Chlorobiaceae bacterium | reverse complement strand
TGCGTGAAGAGGCGACCGTGCTTGTTCACGCCTTGAGCGAGGGGGCTGATAATGCAATCTCGGGGTACAACGAGAATAGCTCACTGCTTACAGGCAGCCTTTTCAGCCAATTGCGCCTTCTTGATCGCATCGATAAAAAAAATGCGCTGACCTCCGCCGATCTCACCGAAATTGCCGGATCAGGCACGATGTATCGCATCAATATTTTTGACCGTCATGGAAAAAGGATAGCATACAATACTCCGCCCGATCATGAGCCTATGGCTCAGCAGTGTGATCCAAAAATGCAGTTGCAACCGATTTTTTCACGTGAAACTGATTCCCTTGTTGTCGGGATCAGGGAGAGTGCATCCCGCAGGGGTCCTCGGCTGGTTGTAGCCATTGCCCGGAGCCGGGGCGGCGCGATTACCGGCAATAGTGATGCCTCAAGGTTACTTAATCTTCGCCGTCAACTGGGTGTTGGGCGCCTCATTCAGCGCATTGGAGCGGATACGACCGGTATCGATTATATTTTCTGGCAGGATACGACGGCTATTCTTGCTGCTACACCAAATATTACCGGGGCAGCACCGCTACTTTCCGACACTCTTCTTGCCAGAGCGCTCTTGCAACAGAAACCAACAACCCGATTGACGACTTTTGACGGGCGCAAGGTTTTTGAAGTTGTCAAGCCATTCATTTATCGAGGTACCAACCTCGGGTTGCTGCGCATAGGTCTCAAAACCGACCACTTCACCATTGCGCTGACTAAATTGCGTACCCGCTTTATCATGCTTGCATTTCTTGCCTGTTTTGGCGGTCTTGTCATACTCAATCTGGTGATGATACGCAGGAGTGAGGCTCGTATGACTCGTGCCTTCCTGCGGGCCGAGGCCTTTTCATCAACCATACTGGAGAGTATGGCAGATGCTGTCGTAGCGGTCAATGCGGATGGGCGCCTCACCCTTATGAATGGTGCGGCGGAAAGGCTTTTTGCCCTTTCTTCCGCTCAGGTGCTTGGTCGGGAGGTAAAGCTTCTTTTGCCTGAATGTGCCGCGTTTTTTTCGCTCATTATGGATGAACAAAGGGCTTCATTGCATAGAGAGTTTGAGTGCACCGCCAGCGGTAAAATCATTCCTTTGGCTGGAAATTTTACACTCATTACGGGTGCTGATCATCGTATCGAAGGAGCTTTGGGTGTTTTGCGGGATCTGAGCCAGCAGCGATCAATGCAGCGGGTGATCAATCGTCAGGAGAAACTCAGCGCAATGGGGGAGCTTGCATCAGGAGTTGCCCATGAAATAAGAAACCCACTCAATGCAATAGGAGTTCTTGCCCAGCGCCTTGACATGGAGTTTTCACCAACTGCGGATGAGGTCGAATATCGTCAGCTTGTACGTGCCGTGGTTTCCGAGGTACATCGCGTCAATGTCATTATCCAGCGATTTTTGAAATTTGCCCGTCCACCCCAGCTCGTCATGGTCAAGAGTCGTCTGGATGATTTCATGACTGGCTATCGACCGATCCTGCAGGGTGAATCTGATGCAAAAGGGATACTTTTCACCCTCCAGCCCGGAAGTGGTGCAACGGTACTTATTGACCGCGAGCAGTTGCAGCAGGCGCTGCTCAACATTGTACAAAATGGGGTTGAAGCCACAGAGCCGGGGGGGCTGATGACGATTGCTCTTTTCAGCCTTGGAGAGCATGCAATTATCGAGATTACCGATACCGGAAGAGGGATTCCTGAAAAAGAGAGGGGCAGGATATTCAATCTCTATTATACCACAAAAGAGGATGGAACCGGGATGGGGCTGAGTATTGCCAACCAGATTATCCAGTCACATGGCGGCATTATTGAGCTTGAGCAGAGAGAGCCGCAAGGCACCTGTTTCAGGATTGTTCTGCCCTTGGCATAAAGTGCTTGGCAAAAAGTCATATAGTAACTGAATAAAGGATTGAATACATGAGTCATACGATTCTTGTCGTTGAAGATGAACCTGTGCAACTGGAGGCTCTCTCCGGTTTTTTAAGAAAACAGGGTTACGAGGTACTGCAATCTGCGCGACCGGTTGAGGCGCTTGCTCTGGCAAGGGAGCGTGCGATCGATATTGTGCTGACCGACTTTAAAATGCCCGCAATGAGCGGTGTGGAGCTGCTTGAAGCGCTTAAAAAAATGAATCCCGCCATTGAGGTGATTATCATGACCGCATACGGAAGCGTGGAGTCGGCGACAGATGCTATGAAACTTGGAGCGGTGGATTATATCACTAAACCAATTGATCTTCGTCAACTGCAGCTCATGATTCGTAACACGCTCGAACGGAAGCTGCTTGTCAGTGAAAATCGCCAGCTTCGCCAGCAGCTTTCAGAGCGCTTCAGTTTTGAGGGCATTGTATCGCAATCAACAGCCATGAGCCAGGTGCTCAATATTGCCGGTAGGGTGGCCTCCAGCAACGCCCCCGTGCTTATTACCGGCGAAACCGGTACCGGTAAGGAGCTTGTGGCCAAAGCAGTGCATTTTGCTGGTTCCCGCCGTGAAAAACCTTTTGTGGCCGTCAACTGTGCAGCCCTTTCTGAAAACCTTCTTGAAAGTGAACTTTTTGGCCATGAAAAGGGAGCCTTTACCGGAGCCGACCGTCAACGCAAGGGGCGTTTTGAAACGGCTGAAGGCGGGACGCTTTTTCTTGATGAGGTTGGCGAGATTCCGCTTGCCCTGCAGGTAAAACTGCTCAGGGTTTTGCAGGAAAAATCCTACGAGCGTGTCGGAAGCTCTCATCCTCTCCCAACAAATGTGCGTATTGTGGCGGCAACTAACCGCGATCTTGATGCGATGGTACGTGAAGGAAAATTCCGTGAAGATCTTTTCTATCGTCTGAACGTTGTTGCCATCTGTATTTCCCCCCTGCGGGATCGCCGTGAAGATATTCCGCCGCTTCTTGACGCTTTTATTGAGCGCTTTGCCTCCGAAAACAGTAAAAAAATTACCGGTATTTCGAGGGAGGCTATGGATCTGCTTATGAAGTACTCTTATCCCGGTAATGTTCGTGAGCTTGAAAATATAATGCAGCAATCTATTGTGCTCTGTCGTGGAGAGATGCTGGTTTGTGAGGATCTCCCGTTGAGAGTGCATGAACCCTTTTTTGAAAAACCCTCTTTTCTTGAGATGGAGGGAACATTCACCGCAAAAGTAGAGGCTTTTGAAAAATCATTGATTCTTGCCGCATTGAAAGAAGCGGGCAATGTGCAGACCCGCGCTTCTGAACGGCTGGGAATCGGTGAACGCCACTTGAGATACAAGCTGAAAAAATATGGGCTGAAATAATCCCTCTGAGTTTTGTTTGTTTGACAACAACGACGATATGGTCGATTCAGCGACCGGCTGGTCGAGATTGGGGAAGAAACTGTCACAAAAAGTGATGCCTGTTAAAATATCAACTTGTTATATAATATGTTTTTATATGTTTTAATTTGTTTGTGGCACGCAATTTGATGTTATGAGTAGTGATGGCGGATGGATTGCTACCTTGCCAAGCACTTGTCGCGTTGTCATTTCGACGAACGAAGTGAGGAGAAATCTAACAGCACAATAAAGATTGCTCGTTGACGCTCGAAATGCCAGGATGCCAGGATGCCAGGAGCTCAAAATGCTCATCATTCAAGTTATGCTTACTCATTTAAAAACAGGAAGACTCATGAAAAAGATTATTGCTATGGTTGCTGCTGCCAGTGTGGTGTTTGTTCTCTCACAGGCAAGTCCAGTGTATGCAAGGGGGGGACAGGGCGGCGGTATGGGCAGTGGTATGGGCGGAGGTGGTACTATGACAGGAGGGGGTGGTATGGGTAATTTTGTTGATCTCAATGGTGACGGCCTTAACGACAGGGCACGTGATGCAGATGGCGATGGCGTTATCAACCATTTGGATACCGATTATGTCCGTCCGCAGGATGGAACAGGAAGTGGTCGTGGAGCCGTTTCAGGGACAGGAACAGGCACACCTGTTCTTGATGGCACAGGCCCTCATGGTGCAGGAAAACCGACCCGTTGATTGTGTTCGTAATCGCTTTTTCAGGCAGGGGAGCTTATCATAAAAACTTTCCTGCCTGAAATAATTTTAAAGACCGGATGCTTCATGTTAAAGACCGGATGTTTTACGTTTGTTGCTGGAGCTGTAGCTTTTGTTGTTCTTGCTCTCTCCGTTCTCAGTTTTGCTGGGGCCGCGTTCGCTGACGAGCCAGCAATAATCCGACAGCAGTCATCGAGGCTTTCGGCTGAATGCAATGGAAGCGGGCTGCAAAAAAATGTCCGGTTTCTTGATAACAATGGCGATGGTCTCAATGATCTTCTTCAGGACAGTGACGGTGATGGTATTCCTGATGGAAGGATGTGTAACGGTTCAGGAGCTGGTGCTGGCCGTGGGGCTTTTTTTCAGCAGGGTGAAGGTGGTATGATTCATGGTGCAGGGAGAGGGTTTGGGAATGGATTCGGTCAGGGTCGAGGAAGAAGATAGAAGTGTGGCCTGACAATTTTTAAATGGTATAAAAATGAAACGCTTTTTCTTGATGGTGGGTATGGGGTTGCTGTTTAATACGGCCGCAACCGCAGCAACGAAAGTCTTGGATGGTCAGTCCATTTTTGACAGAAACTGCACGGTCTGTCATGCAATGAACCCCCCTCCAAAATTAGCACCCCCGATTGTTGGGGTTATCTCTCGATATCATAGCAGATTTCAGACAAAAGAGGATGGAGTCAATCACCTTGTAGCCTATCTGAAATTACCCAGGAAGCAAAATGCAGTTGAACCTCAAGCAATTACACGGTTTGGCCTTATGCCTCCATCACCCCTTTCGGAACCGGAACTGAGAGCCGTAGCCGGATGGATATGGGATCAGTATGACCCGGCAATGGGCGCGTGCGGAGGTTTCAGAGGGCAGGGAAGAAGGGGCGGATACTAACATCACACAGGGAACTCCAATGAAAAAAGCATTCAGGTGGCGGGTCTTTATAAGTTTCGGGCTTTTTATCGCACTCTTCATGATGCTCGTTTCGGGCGTTATTCTTTATATCTCACCTCCCGGCAGGGTCGCAAACTGGACTGACTGGCGATTGATCGGTCTTACAAAAACAGGCTGGCGAAATCAGCATCTTATTTTTGGATTTGCCTTCATTTTGCTTTCGCTCTTCCATCTTTTTCTGGTCAACTGGAAGGCGTTTTTGTGTTACCTCAAAACAAAAACAGCGGAAGGTGTCAGGCGACCAGCGGAGTTGGTGGCCATT
>CAILXB010000087.1 GCA_903838025.1 uncultured Chlorobiaceae bacterium | reverse complement strand
GGTGTAGACCCTGCCGTTGCGCCCTTCACGTGTCGGGATGACGCAATCGAACATGTCGATGCCGCGCTCAATGGCGTTCAAAATGTTTTCCGGTGTGCCGACTCCCATCAGGTAGCGTGGTTTCTCTTCCGGCAGCAGCGGGTGAGAGAGGTCAAGGATGCGGTACATCTCTGCGGCAGGTTCCCCGACGGCCATGCCGCCGATGGCGTAGCCGTCAAAATCGAGGGCAACCAGCGCAGAGGTCGATATGGTGCGCAGGTCGGCATGTATTCCCCCTTGCGTTATTCCGAAGAGGTACTGCTCGTGGCCGTAGAGCGGGGAGGTGAGGCTGAAATGCTTCCTTGCCCGTTCAGCCCAGCGGATGGTCAGCTCTCCGGAGATGCGCACATACTCTTTATCGGCTGTTGAGGGGGGGCACTCATCGAGCGGCATCATGATGTCGCTGCCGATAATGCGCTCGGTCTCAATCACATTTTCGGGGGTGAAGTGCTGGCGGGAACCGTCAAGGTGCGATTTGAACATGACCCCCTCTTCGCTGATTTTGCGCAGGTCGGAGAGCGAGTAGACCTGGTAGCCGCCGCTGTCGGTCAAGAGCGGGCCATCCCAGTTCATGAAGCGGTGGACGCCACCCGCTTTTTGCAGAATCTCGTTTCCCGGTTTCAGGTAGAGATGGTAGGTATTGGCCAGAATGATATGGACGTTGAGTTCCCGCAGCTCGTGCGGTTCAACGGACTTGACGCTTGCACGGGTTCCTACCGGCATAAAGACCGGCGTAGGAATCGCTCCGTGGCTGGTTTCAAGAACTCCGCAGCGGGCTGAGCTGTGCGGGTCGGTGGTAATGAGGCTGAATTTCATCTGCCAAGGTAGCCAAAGCATAGCAGAAAACAAAAGCAAGGAAAATCTGCGGCTTCATGTTCTATCCGCTTCCATTTTTTGAACTTTCTGACAGGCCATTCTTTTTGTAACTTTTGCGTAATTAACGATGAGGATGTATTTGGATAACTCCAGTAATCCAGCCCTGAGCGGGCTTGTATGTTTACCGGTTGAGCAGTTCCAGGAGTTGAGGATAGACGATATCGACACGCTGACCGGGCTGTGCCGGGTCGATGATATCGTGGGGGAGTTTCAGGTCAGCCTTGAACTCACTGATGGTCAGATTGGAGTACTGCTTTTTCCAGATGTTGACCATCTTTGTTGTCATCTCGTTATTAATTGAATTGTCATTGTCATTGAAAACAATCACCATCTTTTTGGCGGCAGGGGGCTTGAGCAGTGCATCTCCCTGAACAACAAAGCCGAGACGGAGAATTTGCGACAAGGCATGACGGGAGTAACGGGGAGAGGCGTGCCTTGGCAGAACCTTTTCTTTTAGCACTGGATCCCACCATTCAAGTGCATCGGGCAAGAGGGAATAGATATTCATGGCTGCAGCAGTTAACGGCGTCGGGACTGTTTTGAATCCCAAGGCGGGGGAGATGATGACCGCCAGATCAATATCGCTGCGGTTTTGCGCTGCCCATGCGGTAGTAACTCCACCCGCAGAGATGCCCATCATTATCACCTTGTCGCCAAGTCCCTGGGCAATATCCACGGTATGATCGGCGTAAGCTGCAAGTTCTTCGGCCGTCAGAAGGGCATGAGCGTCACTCATCCGGTCAGCCAGACCGTGGTGCGGAAGCGGAGCAATAAGGACGTTATAGCCCAAAGCATACAAACGCGTTCCCAATTCCTGAAACTGTTGAGGGTCGCTTGTATAGCCATGAACCAGAATGATGGCACGATCAGTTTTTTTGCCGTGGGTCATCAATTGGGTTCGGCTGAGCGGATTCATCCCTTGAGATTCATCTGCCCTGAAAAGTTCAACGAGGTGTAATGCTTCGCTGTAATTTTGTGCCGGATGAGGATGAGAAGGGATATGCCCGCATTTCCATGGTGTCAGGAGGATAAGTGCAATGGCGACCACCAAGCCGGAGAAGAATAACAAAATCCACCATTTTTGCATGCTGTGCTATTTTAGTGTGCTATGAAAGTTCCCCAGATGATAACCTTAATGTCCATCCTGCCAAGTTAGTGATCGTGAGGGAATTTCGAAACTTTTTTTTTGCAGCACAATTCCTTTTGAGCTACTCCATAGAGCTTACCCTCACCGCCACCGTCAGCTTTTCAATAGCATTGCCTTTGTAGGTACCACGAACCGGAGGTACGTCATCATAGTCCTTGCCTGAACCGATTTTGATATAGCGCTGGTCAACAAAGAGGGTTTTATGGGTCGGATCCATGCCGATCCACCCTTTTTCCTTGCCGCAGTAGATTTCGCACCATGCGTGAGTCGCCTCATCGTGCCCATCGGGCGTGCTTCCTCCGTAGAGATAACCGCTGACGTAGCGGGAGGGGAGGCCGAGGTAGCGGCAGGTAGCCAGCAGGATATGAGCAAAGTCCTGGCAGACGCCCCGTCCGAGCGCCATGACCACTGCGCTGGTGCTGTGAACGTCAGTGACGCCGGGCTCATAGATAAAGGTGTCGTTGATGTACCGGCAGATTGATTCCGCAAGCTGAAAGCTGTCGGTATTGGTGGCAAAACGGGTTGCAAAATCGCGTACCGCAGCATCGAAATGCACATAGCGACTCTGGCATGAAAAATCCATCAGATAAATATCCTCATCCTCGCTTGCTTCTGCGTGGCCCATGCCGGTCTCTACCACTGAAGTTGCAACAATTTTAACCCGTTTGTGACTCTGGAGCAGGTTGAAGTGGTTGACCTGGTTGCCGTAGAAATCGGTGTATTCAAAAAGGGTGGCCGGGGGATCGACCTGAAGCTTGAAGCTTGTGCATCGCTGCGGAGCCGCAGGGTTATTGTCGGGGTGGAGCCTTACTTCGGTCGCTGTTTCATAGATTGGATTGTCATATTCAAACAGGGTAGAGTGCTCAACTTTCAGAATCATGCTCTTGTAGTTTACTTCGGGTTAT
>CAILXB010000086.1 GCA_903838025.1 uncultured Chlorobiaceae bacterium | reverse complement strand
TGTTCCGATGGAGTCAATTGCCTGGTCGCGACCACAGCGTCTTGACATCATTCCATACCGGTACTGCCATTACTGGGACACAAAAGATCAATGCAAATTCTGCGCCTTCTTTACTGATTTGAAACAGCAGAAACAGGCTGCCGGCGACAACTATGAGAAGATCATCCATCCTGAAGATATTTATGAGACGGTTCAAGAAGCTCTTAAAGAGCCAGGTCGATATTCCCAGATTAATTTGACCGCCGGAACCGATTATTCAGGGGAGGTGCCTTTCGATAAGGAGGTGACGCGCTACATCGAGGTGCTTCAGGCAATCGGAAGAAACTTCCGGACAAGAAGATTTCCAAGCCAGTTAATAGCCCCTGCCTATACAAAGCAGCAGGTGAAAAGACTTCATGATGAGACTGGCCTCTCTTCGTATTGCCCGGATATTGAGGTGTGGGATAAAGAGCTGTTTAAATGGATCTGCAGTGGCAAGGAGAAGTGGTTTGGGCGCGATTACTGGATTAAAAGTGCTCTTGATGCGGTTGAAATATTCGGCAAGGGCAATGTCTATACCAACTTCGTGGCAGGTGTCGAATTTGCGAAGCCATACGGCTTCACAAGCATAGAGCAAGCGCTCGACTCCAACTTCGAGGCTTGTGAATATTTTGCTAAAAATGGAGTGATCTACCTGAGTCTTGTCTGGACGCCCTGGAAAAGCACGGCGTTTGCGGGGCAGGAGCAGCCTCCGCTCGAATACTATGTCCGCCTGATTAAAGGGCTTGTTGAGATTCGCAAACACTATGGTCTTGCCTCTGATAACGATGATTTCAAACACTGTGGCAATCACGGCGACAGTGATCTGGAACGCTTAAACTAAAGAGTGAGGAATACAGCTATGAGTAAACTACCCGAAGAACTGCTTGATCTGCTGAAAGATACCGGGAGCGTTAAAGTGGTCGCAACCATTGATGGTGATGGCGTTCCCCATGTTGTCTTCAAAGGGTCGCTGACAACTTTTGATGACGAAACAATTGTCTTTGCAGAAGGCGTTGAGAGTTCACTGAGCAATAAAAATCTGGTCAGAAGTATCTGGTTCGACAAGAAGGTGGCGATCAATATTACCAAAGGGTTGATCAGTTATCAGATCAAGGGCTTTCCCTACAAATACCTGATTACGGGCACGATTTTCAGGCAGATGCTCGACAGGGCACGTGAGCGGAGAGGGCCGGAGGCTGATATTGCCGGTGTCTGGGTTATTGCTCCTGACGAAATTCGTAACGAATCTCCCGCCTGGCGAAGCGCTCTGGCAAAGGAAGAGCGTGGATTGTTTCACAGCCATCTGGATTTATTGAGGTGAGCGTTATGAAAGAGACAACAGGTGAAAACAAGCTGCTGGTGCAGTTTATGTTTCTCTCTGTACTTGGCGGTATGGGGATGGGGGTTGCACAGATCGCGGTAACACTGTATGCGGTAAAACTGGGGGCGACAAGCTCCCAGATTGGGTTGATCGGGGGGGCGCAGGGAATAGGCCTGCTGTTTACTGTTTTACCGATTGGTTTTCTTGTCGATCACGTTGGGCCGAGGAAAGTGTTTATTTTTGGTGCTGTTGCAAGTGGAATCCTCTATCTCTTTTTCCCCTGGGCGAACTCTGCACAGACGCTTTGCTACTTCGTGGCGATTGTCGGATTTTTTACAGCCTTCAGGTTTATTCCAATGAGCAGCGTCTTTCTGGAATTTGTGAGGAGTGTTGGCAGCGACAAGGCCGGGTGGCAAAGGGGCTCACATTCATTCGGCCTCGTTTTTCTTGGCCCGCTGTTTGGGGCATCCATAAGTAAATACTGGGGTTTCACTACCACGTTTTATGTGGTCAGCGCTTCTGTTCTCCTCCTTATTTTCGGGGCAATCGCCATTTTTCCTGACGCGAAACGTTCTACGACAAGCACGCTTGCTGAACGATGGGCGCATGTGAAGGAGCTTTTCAACGAT
>CAILXB010000085.1 GCA_903838025.1 uncultured Chlorobiaceae bacterium | reverse complement strand
GCCAACAACAGAGGTAAGCGTTGCTCTCTCCCTGCTCAAGGCACCACAACGCTTCGACCTCTTTCTGGAAAAGGCCACTGAGCTTGGAGTAACGGCCATCATCCCCATGATTACTGCCCGGACACTCTCCCAGCCATCAAGTGAAAAAGTGCAGGCCAAGCTCAAACGGTGGAGAACCATCATGCTCTCGGCGGCCCGGCAGTCAAAACGGTACTACCTTCCCGAGATCAGTGAACCCCTTGCCTTCAAAAAGGCTCTTGCGCTTCAAGGATTTGATCTCAGGCTGATTCCCTACGAGCTTTCAGAGGAGGCGCCCAGGGTGCACTGTTCCGGCAAAAAGATTCTCTTTTTAATCGGAGGCGAAGGCGGCTTCACCACTGCTGAAATCGGGGAGGCCCGCAGCGCCGGTTTTAGTGAAATCTCTCTGGGAAAAACGATTCTCAGGGCCGAAACCGCTGCAATTTTTGCCGTTGCGTTTGTTCGTACCCAGCTCCTTGAAGGGAAGTGTGCGGAGTGGTTGTAAGGCTCTTTCAGGCTCATAATAAAAACGATCATGAACAGTATCAAAACAAACCGGGTTATCCTTCTTGTCCTTCTTCTCGTGATCTCTGCCGTTTTTATTGCCATGATCCGTTATTTCCTCATGGCAATTGTGCTTGCAGCCCTTTTTTCAGCCCTTTCCATGCCTGTTTTCAACCGTTTTGAGCGCTGGTTCAAAGGGCATAAAAGTTTGAGCGCCACCATGACTATCTTCACGCTGCTGCTCATTGTCTTTCTTCCTCTTGTGGCTCTTCTCGTTGTTGTTGTCCGGCAGGCAATCAAAATAAGCCGCATTGCCGTGCCATGGATGCAGCAGCAGATAGTAGAGCCAGCCGCATTCGACCAGCAGCTTCGCTCCCTCTCTTTTTATCCCGAGCTTGAACTCTACCGCTCGGATATTTTTCAAAAAGCAGGAGAGCTGGCCAGCAGCACAGGTTCAATCCTCTTCAACGCCATCTCCTCGGTTACGGTATCCGCCGTCAGTGACCTCTTCCTTTTCTTTCTCTTTCTCTACACCATGTTCTTTTTTTTACGGGACGGCAAGCAGCTTCTTGCAAAGATTCTCTCTTACCTTCCCCTGACGCAAACTGACCAGAACCGACTGCTCGACAAGTTTATTTCGGTGACCAGAGCGACGATAAAAGGGAGCATGGTGGTTGGAGTTGTTCAGGGCTCTCTTGCAGCTCTTGCCCTCCATTTTGCCGGTATTGAGAGTGCCATATTCTGGGGAACCATCATGTCGGTGCTTTCGGTTTTGCCTGTTCTGGGATCGGCGCTTGTGTGGGTTCCGGCGGTCATCTTTCTTGCCGCCACAGGGCAGTATCCCCAGGCCATCGGTGTGCTGCTCTTCTGCAGCATTGTTGTCGGCCAGATCGACAACATTATCCGCCCTATCCTTGTTGGGCATGACACACAGATGCACGAACTGCTTATTTTTTTTGGAACACTTGGCGGCATAGCCCTTTTTGGCCTTTTCGGTGTTATTCTCGGGCCTATTGTTGCAGCGCTCTTTATGACCATCTGGGAGATGTATGGAGAGACTTTCCGCGACTATCTATCGGGTATTAAGGGGGAGCACCCTTCAGGCGAAGAGAATGCACCATAATATCCCCTGTTGTGGCAATAAAAAAAGCGACCTTGCGGGGCCGCTTTTTTGTTTTCAGGGGGGAGTTCCAGCAATCAGTTGCTTCTGACAACCTCTTCAGCCGCAAAGAAAAATCCAGCCTCGATGGCAGCATTCTCTTCAGAATCGGAGCCGTGAACAATGTTCTCGCCCTTGCTGTCGGCATAAAGCTTGCGCACTGTGCCTGCATCTGCCTGTGCAGGATCGGTTGCACCAATAAGCGTACGGAAATCGGCAACAGCATTCTCTTTTTCAAGAATGATCGGCACACAAGGGCCTGACGACATGAACTCTACCAGTTCACCATAAAAAGGGCGCTCACGATGCACGGCATAAAATTCACCAGCAGTCTCTCGGGTGAGCTTGATTTTTTTCATGGCCACAACACGGAAGCCAGCACGTTCGATTTGGTCGATAACAGCACCGATGAGCTGCTTTTTAACACAGTCCGGTTTCAGGATGGTAAGCGTTCTTTCCATTGTCTTTGTTTGTATTTGGAGTGCTTGAAGAAACAAGTTCGAGCGAAGATACAGAAATGTGCCCGATTATTGAAACTTGCAGGTCGCTTCAATTTTTGCAAGCGCTATCCCGGAACCGAGCGAGTTGGAAAAGTTTATCTTCGTGCATAGGTTCTTTGTCGCTGATTGAACAATTTCAGAGTGCCTAATAATTTTGTTCGTTCATGCGTTTAAAGGCATTGCATGCCTCATCATTACCATTTTCACATGATTTACCGTACCACATTTTCCCTTCTTCATGATTGATTGTAACACCAAGCCCTTTGCAATACAAGGTTCCAAGTTGATATTGAGCATCTGCATTATTTTGTTCTGCTGAAAGCTTGAACCATTTGGCGGCTTCACGGTAATCCTGTTTGACAATGTTCCCCTCTGTATAAAACATTCCAAGTTTTAACTGCGAGTGAGCATTCCCTTGGTTTGCGGCCATACGATAATAGTTGACAGCTTCTCTATAGTTTCGTCTAACAACTATACCTTCTTCAAATATAATACCAAGAATATACTGAGCTTTGACACTCCCTTTTGCGGCTGCCAGGCGATACCATTGCACAGAAGTATCGTACTCTTTTTGTTTGAAGTTGTTTTCCGCTAAATTTAATTGGGTGAGGGTATCCTGAACCGTTGCAACAGTAGCGTTTTTATTGATATCGATGATTTGGATATTTTGAGAGTCGGCATTACCGCAGCCTGAGAGTAGTGCTACATATACATGCGTACACACACACACACATATATATATATCATATTTTTTATATATACACATTCTGTCAGATGAGTTAATGGTGGTTCTTTTTAAAAAAAAGGAATACAGTAACAAATATTTCTATTTACAAAACATTTGCATCTTTGAAAAGTAGTCCCTGAATAATTTGTTGAAAAAGCGATACTTTTTTATGTGTTGCAAATATATTACGCTATTTTAGCGGGAAGCATTATGCTCTTGTTTTTCAACTGTACTTGTCTTATGCTTTGGTGGGCAGGGTTGGCATGATACAGTTATAAAAAAAATATGAGACGCACTATCCTCGCAATCGTTCTACTCATTCCTCTCTCTTTCGCCTATGCGCAAACAAAAATATCAGTTAATTGTGATAGTGCTGAAACACAGGTTGAAATGAATTTTTGTGCGGAACAGGGGTTCAAGGAGGCGGATAAGGAATTGAACTCGGTCTACAAGCAACTTATGCAGGTGTTGCGATCAAAAAGGAATACGACAGACTCGGAACAGGTGGCGTACAGTAAAAAACTTGAGAGCTCTGTTATTCAAGCTCAAAAGAGGTGGCTGGAGTTTCGCGACTCAAGCGCGAATGTTTGGAGGGTAAAATACGAAGGTGGTTCGGTGATGCCCGTGATCTATTATGGCGTGATGACAAGCCTCACCAAAGCACAAACCAGGGAGTTGCAGGATGTACTCAACGATAGCAAGTAATATTGTTTCATGCGGGCTAACCAACCGCTTCATAGCTCAGTCGAAGGTGATCAGTTTTCGGGGTGATCGGGGGTTCATGGCGTTACAGTTCACAGGTTACACTTGGGGAGGTGCACACAACCATTTCAAGCACACTTCCGTTGCTTTATTGCTCGCAAATCTTGAAACAGGGGAGATATAATGAAAACGAAAACAAGAGTCTATGATGCGGCGGAGTATCTTGCAACTGAGGATGAGATGGCTGCATATCTTGAAGCGGCACTTGAAGATGGAGAACCTTCATTGGTCGTTCAAGCTTTGGGTACCATAGCGAAAGCGAGAGGAATGTCTCAAATAGCGCGTGAAACAGGTCTTGGGAGGGAGAGCTTGTACAAGGCACTTTCTATAGGTGGAAACCCTGAATTTGCAACGGTTCTTAAAGTGGTTCGGGCTTTAGGTTTTCGTTTACATGCGGAAACAGCGAAGAGATAAAGCGTTATCATTGTATGGCTTATGTTGCAAGCTGGTCGCAGAAGAGGTTTTGCATATATTTTCTTACCACAGAGCGCTCCTATGAACTGGATCTATCTCATAATTGCTATTATTTCGGAGGTTGTGGCAACCTCTGCCTTGAAGGCTTCAGAAGGATTTACCCGTCTGAGTTGGTCGATAGTGGTCGTTATCGGGTATGGCCTGGCGTTCTATTGTCTTTCGCTGACACTTCGAACGATTCCTGTTGGTATTGCCTATGCGGTTTGGTCAGGCGTCGGGGTTGTGCTCATCTCATTGGCCGGATTGATTTTCTACCGTCAGCCGCTTGACACTGCGGCTCTTATTGGTATTGCCCTTATCACTGCCGGGGTCATCGTTCTCAACGTTTTTTCAAAATCGGCAGCGCACTGATTCACAAGCCGCCGCAATTGACTCCTGTACCCTATTAATTTTCGCAAGAACGCTCTTCTTTTTGTCGAATCAGGCAAATCACTCATTACAATGTAGAGCCAGCTTGTTATATATTGCAGGGAGGGTTGTTGTTTCTGTACGGTTGAAGGTTTTGCCCATGTTCAATATTACTACAATGCGAAAGGTCGTACCCTATCTTGTTCTTTTGTTTTGTCTTGCCTTGACAGTCTTCATCTGGCGGCTTTCCAGCGACTTTAATCAAGCAAGTGCGCAAGAGAGATACAGGTTTCGCACCGATCAGATCACATCGGTTATCACAAAAAGACTTGAAGATTATGCTACAGTTCTGCGGGGAGGTGCCGCGCTCTTTGCCGCTTCCAATGAGGTTACCCGAACTGAATGGCGAACGTATTTCGAGCATTTGGGAGTTAGCAAGACTTTTCCCGGTATACAGGGGCTTGGTTTTTCCAAGGTTATTCAGCCTGCGGAACTGGCGCAACACATTCAGCAGATCCGGGCCGAGGGATTCCCTTCTTATACGGTGCGCCCTCCGGGTGAACGCGACGTGTACACCTCTATCATCTTCCTTGAGCCTTTTGATGTGCGCAACCAGCGTGCCTTTGGCTATGACATGTTTTCCGAGCCAGTGCGCCGCGCCACCATGGAGCATGCACGGGATACCGACACTCCCTCGATCTCAGGTCAGGTGAAGTTGGTTCAGGAAATCGGGCAGGATGTTCAGGCTGGTTTTTTGATGTATGTCCCCGTTTACAGGGTTGGCATGTCGATGGAGAGCGTGGAAAAGCGGCGCGCAGCAATTCAGGGATACGTCTATAGTCCCTTTCGTATCGGCAATCTCATGCGGGGGATTTTTTCCACTCCTGTGAGCGATATTGACATTAAAATCTACGATGGCACAGAACTCTCCAAGTCAACCCTGATGTATCACAACAGTGACTTGTCTGTCGCATTGAATGAGACGGTCACGCCGCTCTTTTCCAGTCGAAAAATTATCAATCTTTACGGTCATCAATGGACCCTGGCTTTTGCGACTCTCTCACCTTTCGAGTCTACCGTTGAACAATTTCAATCGTGGGGTATTCTGTTTGCCGGGAGCGTTATCAGCGTCCTTGCTTTCCTTTTTATTCGAACACAGGAACATACACGTGAGCATGCGCTTGCTTTGGCGCAAGAGATGACCGCCGCCCTGCGGAAGAGGGAGGAAGAACTCAGGAACAGCGAGGCTATGTGGCATGGATTAGTCAACGCTAATCCGGAATCCGTCCTTCTGATAAATACCACCGGCCTCATCCTGGCGGCGAATGAGACCATTGCGCAACGCCTGAACCAGGATGTTCAGGGGATGGTTGGCGTGAATATATTTGATCTCTTGCCGCCAACAGTAGCAATCGAACGAAAAGCGCGCGTTGACCAAGTGGTTGCATCGGGCAAGCCGATCCGATTTGAAGATATCCGTGGCGGAAGATACTTTGACAATTATGTTCAGCCGATTTTTGACAGTGAAGGCAAGTTGACCCGGCTCGCCATTCTCGGTATTGATGTTACCGAGCGCAAACAGGCTGAGGATGTTTTGCAGCAAAAAAAACGCTATGAAGCAATTATTGAGGCTGCCCAGGTTGGTACCTGGGATTGGAATGTGCAAACTGGTGAACTCGCCTTTAATGAGTACTGGGCAGAGATGGTTGGATACAGCCTGGAAGAAATTGCGCCGACCAGTATTCAGACCTGGATGAATCTGGTTCATCCTGATGATTTGAAACAATCTGATCTCTTTCTGGAAAAACATTTTAGCGGTGAAACGAACGTTTATGAATGCGAATGTCGCATGAAGCATAAAGAGGGCCAATGGGTCTATGTGCTCGATCGCGGTAAAGTGTTGACTCGCACTGCGGATGGCAAACCGTTGCGTATGCTTGGCACACACATGGATATCACTGATCGCAAGCAAGCGGAAGAAGAAATT
>CAILXB010000084.1 GCA_903838025.1 uncultured Chlorobiaceae bacterium | reverse complement strand
TACGGAGTACGAGAATGATTACCGAGACAAAATGAAAAAAGCTGGTCTTCCGGTTGAAAAGGAATAACTATGTCGAAATACGTTCCAAAACTATCCGAGCTCAAACAGGAGTTCGAAAAGAAAAAACCGGCACTCTTGAAGAAGGACTATTCCGGCAAGGAGTGGTGGGATCTACCGGTCGAATTCCGTGACGGTAACTGGTGCTTTTCCGGAAAACCCGAGATCCTTGAAGATCTTGGTTTTCCAAATTCCCGTAAATGGGCCGCAACCGATGCCGATTGGCAACTGCCCGACGGATGGGAGAAGACGATCCGCGATGGGCTGAAAAGCCGTCTCAAGCGCTTCCGTTCTTTCAAGCTTTTTCTTGACACCTGCGTGCGTTGCGGTGCTTGTGCCGATAAATGTCATTTTTTTCTTGGCACGGGTGACCCAAAAAACATGCCGGTCTTGCGAGCTGAGCTTATCCGATCGGTCTATCGCAACGATTTTCCGCTGGCTGAAAAAATCCTCAAAGGCTTTTCCGGTTCAAGAAAGTTGACTGCAGAGGTGATCAAGGAGTGGCATCTGTACTTTAACCAGTGTACCGAGTGCCGCCGTTGCTCCGTTTTTTGCCCTATGGGTATTGATACGGCAGAAATTACCATGATGGCGCGGGAACTCCTGAACCTCATTGGCGTCAATAACAACTGGATTCTTGCCCCGGTCTCCAACTGTAACCGTACAGGTAACCACCTTGGCATTGAACCACACACTTTTGTGCAAAATATTGAATCTCTTGTCGAAGACATTGAAGATCTTACAGGCATAAAGGTGAATCCAACCTTTAATCGCAAGGGAGCAGAAATTCTCTTTGTAACCCCTTCCGGCGACGTTTTCGGCGATCCGGGGGTTTACACGATGATGGGTTACCTGCTTCTGTTTCACCACATCGGGCTTGACTATACCATCAGCACCTACGCATCGGAAGGGGGGAACTTCGGCATGTTCACCTCCAACGAGATGATGAAGAAGCTCAATGCCAAGATGTACCACGAAGCGAAACGGCTCGAAGTCAAATGGATTCTGGGTGGTGAATGTGGGCACATGTGGCGGGTGGTGCATCAGTATATGAACACCATGAACGGCCCGGCAGATTTTCTTGAGGAGCCGGTTTCACCCATTACCGGTACCAAATTCAGCAATGCGACCTCAACAAAGATGGTTCACATCGCGGAGTTCACTGCCGATTTGATTCATCATAAAAAACTGAAGCTTGACCCGAGACGCAACGATCATCTTGTGACAACTTTTCATGACTCATGCAACGTTGCAAGAGGGATGGGCATGTTTGAAGAGCCGCGCTACGTTCTCAACAACGTATGTAACTCCTTTCATGAAATGGCCGAGAACACCATCAGGGAGCAAACCTTTTGCTGTGGCTCCGGAAGTGGCCTGAATGCTGAAGAGTTCATGGATATCAGAATGCGGGGAGGTTTTCCCCGAGCCAGCGCAGTAAGGCAGGTACAGGAAAAGCATAAGGTCAACACCCTCGTTACCATTTGTGCCATCGACCGGGCCACCCTGCCAACCCTGATGAAGTACTGGAACCCTGGAGTTTCGGTTTATGGTCTTCACGAACTGGTTGGCAATGCCCTTGTTATGAAGGGCGAGAAAAAGCGAACCGAAGACTTGAGGGAGAACCCAATGGTCGGTTCCGAGGAGGAAGAGGAGTGATGAAGATTACACAACGGGATATTGTTATCGGCCTTCTGGTTCTTGCCGCCCTTGTGGCAATCGGGGTTTTCTGGCTAACAGTAAAAACGGAGAAGATCGTTTCACCAACAGCCAAGGTGACAACGATCGACAGCACAGCGTGTATTGCCCCGACTGAATATATGCGCTCTCATCACATGAAGATTTTGAATGAATGGCGGAATACCGGAGCAAGGGATCGCCGCCCTTATGTGACCGCTGACGGAAAGAAATTTCAGAAAAGTCTGGATACTTGCCTTGGCTGTCATGGCAGCAACACCTATTTCTGCATAAGCTGTCATCAGTATGCCAATGCAAAGCCGACTTGCTGGAATTGTCATCTATCGCCTTTAGATAAACCGCAATGAACGAAGAGAGAAGAGAATTTATTAAGAAAACCAGCATTGGATTTCTTGCAGGCATTGGAGTTTCTTCAGGGCTTTTTCTGAACTTTTTGATGGAAAAGACTGATGCCTCCCTTTGGTCTGACAAAACTGTTGCCGGTACCATCCGTTGGGGTATGCTGATCGATATGCGAAAGTGTATTGATGGATGTCAGAAGTGTGTTGACGCGTGTCGCCTTGCTCACGATGTGCCCGATTTTGGCAACTCAAGCCGCCAGATCGAATGGCTGAAGAAAAGTCCTTACAGCGAAGTTTTTTCGACTTCAGGCCGGGATTTTATCAGTACAGAGAGAACAAAAAAATCTATTCCTTCTCTTTGCAACCACTGTGCCGATCCCTCCTGTGTCAGGGCATGTCCTACCCAGGCCTTGTTTAAACGTTTTGACGGCATTGTGGCTCTTGATTATCATCGTTGCACTGGCTGCCGTGCCTGCATGGCATCGTGCCCTTATGATGCAATCAGCTTTAACTGGAGCGATCCGAGGCCAGCCATCAAGACACTCAACGATTCCTACCCCACAAGGGAGAAAGGGGTGGTTGAAAAGTGTAATTTTTGCTCCGAGCGCCTGTTGAAGGGCAAGCTTCCTGCCTGTGTTGATGCGTGTCCAGAAAAAACGTTGACTTTTGGTGACCTGAATGATCCCAAATCTGCGATTCGACAGCTTCTTGAAAAGAACCAGACCATGCAAAGAAAACCTGAGTTGGGAACACTCCCTTCAGTTTTTTACATCATCTAATGACTTCCCATGATTGAGAACGCCCTGAAAGGAAATCGACCCTACTGGATCTGGATGACACTCCTCCTCCTGCTCATTGTGTCTGGCATTTCCGCCTACTCTCAGCAATTGCGCCTCGGACTCTCTGTCACCGGTCTGGGTGATGCTCTATGGGGTCTGTCGATCATGCAATTTACCTTTATGGCCTCTGCAGCAGCATCGACCCTTCTTGTTGTGCTGCCACTCTCTCTTCACGACTACAAGCCATTCGGCAAGATTGTTGTCATTGCCCAGTTTCTGGGAGCTTCGGCCTCAGCCATTGCTCTTCTCTCTCTTTGTATTGATATGGGCAAGCCGCAACTCATCCTTGATCTTTTGCGCTATGCAACTCCATACTCACCCTATTCATGGGCTTTTTTTCTGCTGATTGGTTATTTCCTCATTAATCTCGTCACGGGTTGGGCTACTCTTGGTGCTGAACGAAAGGGAGTCCCGGCTCCGACCTGGATCTTGCCGCTCATCTACCTCTCTATTCCGTGGGCAATCACTCTTCCTGTTGTTACAGGATTTGTTTATGCCTCTTTTCCCGCCAATCACTGGATTGCTTCGTTACTTGCGCTCCGTCTCCTTGCATCTGCTTATGCCAGTGGTACAGCGCTTTTGCTGCTCATCACCTTCATCATGAAAAGAGCCGCAGGCTTTGATGTTGGCAGAGAGGTCACCGACAAACTTGTCATGCTTCTCACATACGCCGCTACGTTTACCTTTGTGCTGGTTGGTGTGGAGTGTTTTGCTTCGTTATGTGGCAAGGGCTTACTTCTTCAGTACAAGAATTTGATGGTTTCGTTGACATGGTCATCGCTTCTTTTGGGTATAGCTTCTCTTGCAGTTTTTCATGTGCCAGCATGGAAAAATTCTTTCCGTCATCTTACTGCTGCCTCTCTTGGAGTGGTTCTCTCCATTTTCGCTGAAAAGGGAGCTGCCCTGCTCTATTTATCGAAGGGGGGGGTTGTTGCCTATACACCAACAATGACCGAACTCTCCATGGTACTCGGAGTTTTGGCTTTGGGCACACTCTTTCTCACAATACTTCTCAAGGCAGTTCTCGCCGTGAAAAGAGCTGGTTAATTGCAAGTCATGCGTCAACGCTTTGCCTTAATCCCTCCTTTTTAACGCAGCATGACCACCCCGCAACGTTTCCGGGCGGGGTGGTCTATCAATTCAAATAATGAACGATGAAAGTTTTTTTGCCGATTAACGTCAGGATTGATGACAAGAAGATCTTGTTTGTGGGAGGCGGTAAAATTGCCATGCACAAAATCAAGACGGTGGAAAAGTATTGCCGTAACATCACGCTTATTGCTCCCGAAATCCATGACGATTTGAAAGGTTCCGGATTCCATGAGATCTATAAAGAGTATGAAAAATCAGACCTTGCCGGTTTTTTTCTGGTCTATGCCTGTACCAACAACCTTGAGATAAACCAGAGGATAAAAAAAGATGCCGCAGAGTGTGGAATTCTGGTCAATGTTGTCGATAACAGGGAGCTGTCAGATTTCATCTCTCCAGCAATCATTAAACGTGCAGAGATGACCGTTGCCATCTCTTCGAATGGACAAAATGTTAAAAAATCGGTAGAGTGGCGCAAAGCCATAGAGTCGATGCTCGATAATGCCGGGATGTAAGCAATTCAAAAATGGAAGAGTAGTACAATGAAATCGCCAGAAGAGAGCAATATAACAACTGCCGGTCATCAGCCGGGAGGATACGTCTACATTATCGGTGCCGGTCCCGGCGATCCTGAATTATTGACCGTTAAAGCCGATCGGGTTCTACGTGAAGCCGATGTGATTCTCTATGATGATCTGGTATGCAGTGAACTGATGGCCCGGTTTACTGCCCTGAAAATTTTTACAGGCAAAAGAAAGGATTGTCACCACTTTGAACAGGAGGCCATCAACGAAGAGATTCTGCGTCATGCCCGGGCAGGGAAAATAGTGGCGCGGCTGAAAGGCGGAGATCCCTTTATTTTTGGACGTGGAGGTGAAGAGATAGAGGTGCTGCGTCAAAACGGGATCGGCTATGAAATTATTCCCGGCATTACCGCTGCTCACGGTGCCAGCGCCTACACGGAGATACCGCTGACCATGCGAAAAGTCTCTTCCTCGGTCGCCTTTTGTACCGGCCACCCGGTCAGTAAAATCCAGGTGCCCGATGCCGACACCCTTGTTTACTATATGGTGGCCTCCACCGTTCATGAGGTACTCGATGCCGTTGCCCAAAAAGGGCGGGATGAGCATACACCGGTAGCTATTGTGCAGAATGCAACACGCTACAACCAGAGCACGCTTTTCAGCACACTGGGGGAGTTGAGGAGATCAGAAAAAGCTGTCTATTCACCTGCCCTTCTGATGATTGGTGAAACCATCGGTCTCTGTGTTGAAGAGAGCTGGTTCTCCAAAAAGAAAAAAGTGCTGATTGCCGGCAGTGACTCCGAGGTGTACAAGAGGGGAGAGTTCATCAAAGTGCAATTTTTCTGCCAAAAAGGGTCGGTGAGTGATCTTGAACGGATGGAAAACAGCGAGCCTCTCGATCTTGATTACATTGATGAAATTTACTTCTCCTCACCCCTCTGCGTCAGAAATTTCCAGCCATTTCATACAACCATTCCTGAAAGAATTGTGGTAAAAGTGGCCGACGAGGGAACTCGTGCTGAATACGGAAAGCTGTTCGGCGGAGATGCGGCCATTATCACGCATTGAGTGCGTGCGACCAAAAAAGACACGCCTCCGCCACTTTTTCCCGATTGGCACAATACTTTTACAATGAAAGCTTTATTGTAAAGGAAAAAGACTCAACATTTGTTCTTGATCGATCTTTTTTTGTATAATGCGGGTGTTATTTGTGCTTTTAAGCTGTGTTTTTGCAAAATAATTGTTATTCATTTAAAATCAATTGCATTATGAACGAAGCTGTAACGCATTTTCTTGTTAAAATTACAAAACATGTTTTGCTGTTTTTGATTTTACTCCTTGTCGCAAGCATGGTTTTTGGATCAGCACATCTCGCGTACTATTGGGGTTTGCAATTATTGTCACCAAGTCCACTTTATTTTGTCCTCGACATCAATGAGATATTTTCGATATATGAAAAGATTCTGATTATTGTGGTTGGTTATGAACTTGTTAAATCAATCGTTATAATAATTCATTCGAATAAAATACCCTTTATTGAGATCCTCCAGATTGCAGTAATTGCCGTGGCAAACAAAGTGATAACTCTTGATTTGCACAAAACTGATTTCTATACAATGATTGGTCTTGCTTCTATTATAATTTCCATTGGTCTTGCCTATTTTTTGTTTAACAGGTATAAAGCTGAATAATACCCATTGGTGATATAAAACTTTTCATGCAATCCATAATCAGGGTCAAAAGATGAATCATGCTCCGGCATGGGTGGATAATTCGGTATACTACCTCACAGAAGATGTCTATTGAGTGCGTACGGTTAATCAGTTCAAACCAAAGGAAAATATCATGTCATTAGACCAAGCAAGATTGTTCATCGAGAAGATGAAGTCAGACGAAGCGTTTGCCAAGCGTGTTATGGCAATTGAGGATGTTGCAGCGCGGCTGGCCTGCATCCAGAGCGAGGGGTTTGCATGTAGTGAGGCGGAGATTAAGGAGGTGTCGGGTGAGTTGACTGATGATGAATTGGATCCTGCAGCGGGGGGCGTTGGGATTATCGTAGGGACCAACGGCGGTTGTTGCCATTGTTTGGAGGGAGGCTATAAAAATAATTAATTCAGGCCATAAATCGTATCCACCTCTTTGCCGAGGTCATTTTTTCACGTAACGATTGGCTGATGCCTGAGTGGTCATAAACCGCTCAGGCATCAGGCGTGGACTGTGGCTCCCGTGATGTTCAGATGTTTCAGGACATAGACCCAGTATGTTGTGAGGCCTCATGCTGGTTGATACCATACCATCTAAACCGCCATGAAGCCAGCGGTGCCATCGGATGACGTACTGCCAAAGTCTCTTGATTGAGGCTTCTCGCTCATAAAGCTGGCGAGCACGTTCCGTCAGCCGATGCAGGCTTACCCTCGAAGGGCGAAGTTTACGGTTTGGATGGATTTTGTAGCCAAGGAAGTCAAAGCCTTTCTCTGTTCGACCAATGAAGCGTTTCACCAGATGCAGCGTAAGCATCAAGCTGGTCTGTGTCTCAGCGCTGTCCACCCCAAGGGCAACATAGTGCAGCCCGCCAGCCAGCAGCCTGCGCTCTGGCTCTGCTGCAAGCAAAGCGCTCATCGAGAAGATGAAGTCGGACGTTGCTTTTAAAGAACGTATTATGGCTATCGAAGATGTTGCAGAGCGGTTTAAGGTTATCAAAAGCGAGGGGTTTGAATGCAGCGATGCGGAGATTAAAGAGGTAGAAGAAGGGCTAAGCGATACGGAACTTGATGAGACTGTGGGGGGAATGTTGGGCTTATATGGGCAAACGATTCATTGTTGCGCATAAATTGTAAGCATTGAAAAAAGAATTTGCGCGTCACTAAGAATGGGGAAGTCGAGTTTAGATAGCACCGATTGCTTCGGCGCCTGCTGATCGCCCGCTTGCCTTTGCGCCGGTGCAATTCAGCGCATCGCTAACGAAAGGCTCACGCCAGGTCGCTTTAGCTCTTTTCAGGATCCAAAAGCAGTTTTGGAGCAATTTGTATGGGCAGTGAAAAGGTAAATGTTGTACCTCCCTCAGAAGACGAGTCTACCGAAAAGGTTCCCTGATATGTTTTCACAATAATTTCATGGCTGATACTTAAACCGAGGCCGGTTCCCTCGCCTTGCTTTTTGGTGGTAAAAAAGGGGTCAAAAATTTTCTTTTGTATCTCTTCAGAAATTCCCGGGCCATCATCAGTAATCGAGAAAAAGATGTTTTCCGGCGTAGCCCATGTTTTGATTGCTATCAGCCCTGAACCGGTTCGACTTTGTGAACGGATCGCATGGCTTGAGTTGATAACAAGGTTGAGCACCACCTGATTGATTTGTGAGGGATCGCAAAAGAGAGGTGGAAGCTCTCCCAGCGTTAAGGCAATAGTAGCAATGTCACCGTATTCATGTTTTGCAATAACGAGGGCTTCATGAACCACCTTGTTAAGATCAAGTGCACTGATATTCTTCAGCACATTCTTGAAAGAATAGCTCTTCATGCTGCGGGTTATAGTAGTAATTCGTTCAATTCCGTTTTTTGAGTTTTCAAGCGTTGCAGGAATGCTTTTAAGCAGTTGGTCAATCTGAAGCTCTTGCTCTTTTTTACGGAGTCGCTCCAGCTCCTCATTGTCAACATTGCCAGCGGCTACTTTATCAATTATTCGGCGGTACTGGTTCACAAGCTGACAAAGATCGTCAAAATCATCCTCAAGGTTATATTCGTTGAGGGTGATGTAGTTGAGTGGGTTATTGATTTCGTGCGCAATTCCCGCCGAAAGTTGCCCAATCATCTCCATCTTCATCGCTTGCTGAAGCTGGGCGTGCATTTTTTCTTGTTCTTCCTCAGCAATCTTTTTTGCAACAATATCCCATGCCTGATTGGCAAGAAGCTCTACCCACTCAATATCTTTCTGCTCGTAATCAGTCATTTTGTTGCCGACTCCTATAATGGTCACGATTTTCGCGTCACGAATAATCGGAATCACCAGTTCCCGCGTGACTTCGGCATGGCCTTCCGGCATACCCTTGCGATGTTTGAGTGAAGGATAATCATTATGAATAATGGCTTTGCGTTCACGCAGGGCATCCGCCCATACACCTGCCTTGTCTACCGGATAGTGCTGCCCCTTGCCTTCAGCCTTGCACATATTCGCCAAGGTATTGGTGGAAACCGTTTGCAGTAACAATGAATTTTGATCTTCAGCCACAAAGAAAAGAAAGCCTATGCAGCTTCCCGTGAGCAGTTCTGCCTCATCAAGCGTTGTTCTCAGCAGTTGCTCTACGGTCTCAGTCTCTGCATTCAAAAGCAGACGAAGCCGGAATGCATTAATCTGTTCGTAGCGCTTTTGCTCAGTAACATCAAAAAGGATTGCATAGAGTAATTCTTTCTCCTCAGCCACTATTTTTGTAGCGAACACTTCAACATCATGCACTGTGCCACTTTTTTTGATATCACGAAATGAAAACTTTCCCAGCCCTGCTGATTTGGTTTTTTCAAGATTGCGCTTGATCTCTTCAGAGGGAGTTGTAGGGTTTATGTGCGCTATGCTCATCTTTTTCAAGTCATCAACTGACCATCCATAAAAGTCTGCTGCCGAAGAATTAGCATCAACAATAGTGCCTGTGTTGGGATCAACAAGAAGTATGGTTGCGGGATTGACTTCAAAGAAGGTTCTGAACTTGGCCTCGTTTTTTCTGAGCGCATCACCCTTTCGAAGCATCTTGATACCAAAAGCAAGATTATCTGCAATTGAAGTGAGCTGCAAGGTCTCGCCAGTATGAAAGGCGTCTGGCTGTTCCGAATAAATGGTCAATGCCCCAACCACACGGTTGTCGATCGATAAGGGTAACCCCAGAATAGCCGCATACCCGTTTTTTATTGCCCGATTACGCCATAATTCAAACTGTGGATCAGTCAGAATATGATTCACAGAAAACGGTTGCCCCGTACGTACTGCCGTTCCTGCAGGCCCCTGCCCATACTTGTTACCACCCCAGGATATGGTAATCGACTCAAAATAATCACCAGTACTGCCTGCTGAGGCCACAAGTGGCAAGCTTTTTACCTCATCATCCTGTGCAAATCCTACCCACGCCATCCTGTACCCCCCCGATTCAACAATGATGCTGCAAATTTGTTGCAGCAATTCATGCTCATCTTCTGCATGAATCAGCGCTTTATTGCACTGGTCACTCACCATAAGGAGATGATTCAGCCGCTCAAGTTCCGCCTCTGCCAGTTTGCGTTCCGTGATATCAAGGATAATGGCGTGTATAACAGGCTTCCCGTCGATCTCTATCCTGTTACGGTATATCTCTACATCACGAATGGAGCCGTCAGCCCTTCTGTGGCGCCCTGTGAAGGTATTGTGTTCTCTTGACTTTACTGTTTGCAGGCTTTTTTCAATCTCTGCCTGCGAAAGAGTATTGATATCACGGGTATACATCTGCTTGAGCTCCTCAACGCTCCATCCATACCACTCTGCGGCTGTTTTATTGACATCGAGTACCTTTCCGGTATCTGCATCGAGCAAAGCCTGTATTGCTGAATGGCTGTTGAACAGCGTTCTGAACTGCTTCTCACTTTTCAGTAATTCCTCTTCAGCTTCAAACAAGCATCTGTACTCAGCTTCTTTCGTTTTCAGAGCATCTAAAGCCTGCCGGGTATCGCTGATATCGGTGAGCGAGAGACGGCACTCATGCAGATTATCGGTGATGATGGCGTTTAACCGAAGCGTTCGCTGGAGTTTGTTGGGATTATTTGTGGTGCCATTGTTTTCAATCATAATCTCACAGTGTTCCAGCGTTCTGCTCTGGAACACTCTGTCAACCATGCCTTTAAATACCGTGAGGTCTCGATAGTCAATAAAGCTTTCAAAACGGGCCCCCAACAGACGCGAACGCTCAAGAGAGAGTATTCTGGCTATGGCAAGATTTGCTTCCCGTATCGAGCCATCTCGAGCAAGCGTCAGATAGCCGACCGGCGCAAAATCGTAGAGATTGATGTAGCGATTATGTTCCCTCTCGATTTCATCCCTTGAATCCTGAAGCTCTTCATTCTGCATCTCAAGCTCAATCTGGTGAATCGAGAACTCTTGCATCATACGCAGCAACTCTTCTTTCGAGCGGAGAAGATCAGGAGTGACATCTCTTTTTTTCAGTCGCTCCTCAGCCCGCCTCCGTAACTCAGAGAGGCCTAAAGGATGAGGATTATTATTTTTCATGATAGTATCCATGACAAAGATTTACAGGAAACAGTCGCCTGTAGGTAAAGCCATTTCGTATGTACTCCACAAGGCGTTCAAATTGATACGTCGTTTTGCCGAAGTCCACAGTGCACAGCCATTGAGGGCTATCACCGTCATTACAAAGCTTTGAGGGGGTGGGGGGGGGGCATAACCATTGCAGCTCCTGAATGGTTGGGCTTGCAGTGGTAAAAAAGAAGCCAAACACGCCCTGATGAAAGACAAAAAAACCAAGATCTCTACTCCATTGTAACATTAATATTGAGCAAGAACAAACCCGGTTATGTTTTTTTTGCGTACGGCCTCCATTGCAAAGGGGCGCCCCCCTTACCCGCCCCGCATCGAGGACGGGCATGGCAGACGGGCAGCGGCGCTTTGTTTGCTGCTGGCTGCCGCCCGTGGAGGAGCGGGCACCGCAAGCTGCTGAAAGAGCAATGCAGAGCGAGCTGATTTTCTTTTGCAAATGCAGTTACAAACGTTAGCTTGGTCTTCAGGTTATAGGTTTTTTCCCACCAACCCAAGGAGAATCTCATGTCAGTAGATCAAGTAAAAGCGTTCATCGAGAAGATGAAGTCGGACGAAGAGTTTGCCAAGCGTGTTATGGCCATCGAGGATATTGCCGGGCGGCTGGCCTGCATCCAGAGCGAGGGGTTTGCATGTAGTGAGGCGGAGATTAAGGAGGTGTCGGGTGAGTTGAACGATGCAGAATTGAATTCCGCAGCAGGGGGAAAGTCGATGGCCTCACATGGGTGCGATGAACCACAATATGGTTGCTAAAATAAGGTCTTGACATCCTCCTCGGCATCGTAAAGGTAGCCTGGCGAAATTCTGCCCCCTCGTTAGGGTTTGCCGTAGGTGCGAGTCTTAGCAACACATTTAAATCGCAACTCAACCCTTAATCAGAACAGCCGCGGTGGACAGGGCTTGCCCCCTGCGGCCTGGTCTAATTCGTCATCACTCAACTCGCTCTGCACCTTTTTGACTTCCTCTTCGGTAAATTCAAATCCTGCTTTGCTGGCCGCTGCAAGCCTTGCATTAACATCTTCAATTGCAATAATGACATCTCTGAATGCTTTGTCCGATTTCATTTTTTCGATGAACGCTTTTGCTTGATCTAATGACATGATAATCTCCTTGGATGGAGTTAGGGAATGCTGGATGAGTATTCCTGTGAATGTGCCCCACTAATTCCGGGCTAAAGTGTTGCAAGATAAGGCAATTAATCGGGGTTACTGAGGTGCGAGGCGCCTCTTCGTTTGATTGGCCATTATGTCTTTGATTGAGCGTGAGAGCCAAACATGTCGCGAATGCTTCCGATTGATCCAAGCATAGCGGACGCTTCGTAAGGCATGTAGACTACCTTGTTGTCTTTGCCGCTCACCATCTCTTTCAACGCATCAATGTACTTGAGGGCGATGAGATAGGTCGTCGGATTTCCACCTGAGTCTTTGATGGCCTTGGTAACTTTCAAGACCGCTTCGGCCTCTGCTTCAGCGATTTTGATTCGCGCTTCGGCCTCACCTGTTGCTCTGAGAACAAGAGCCTGCTTTGCTCCTTCGGCTCGGTTGATGTCTGATTGGCGCGCCCCTTCCGCTTTGAGAATTTCGGATTGCTTTTGCCCCTCTGCTTCAAGAATTGTGGCGCGGCGGTCGCGTTCTGCACGCATCTGCTTTTCCATGGCAAGCTTGATGTCGTCAGGCGGATTGATATCCTGCAACTCAACACGATTGATTTTGACTCCCCATTTGTCGGTTGCTTCGTCGAGTATTGCACGTAACTTCGTGTTGATGGTATCGCGGGAGGTCAAGGTGTGATCAAGATCAAGCTCGCCGATAACATTACGCAACGTCGTCTGGGTCAGTTTTTCAATAGCATCCGGAAGATTGGCGATTTCGTAGACAGCCCTTTTCGCATCAGTAATCTGAAAATAGAGCAGGGCATTGATTTCAATATTGACATTGTCCCGCGTGATAACGTTTTGCTTGGGATAGTCATAGACTGTTTCGCGGAGATCAATTCGCGCAATCGTGTCTTTGCGGATGATTATTCTTCCATCGACATCGGTTTTGATGAACTTCCATTCGATGGTACGGGGTTTGTCAATAATTGGCCAGATAATGTTAATACCTGATGACAAACAGCGCTGGTATCGCCCCAGGCGCTCAATAACCATCGTTTCCGATTGTTGAATAATCTTGAATCCTCTAACCACAAATGTAATAATCAAGGCAATCAACACTACAAAGACCAATAGAATACTCATGATGCGTTCCCTTCCTTTTCGGTTATTGTTTCGACAACGAGTTTGTTCCCATCTACCTCCCGAACAGTGACCTTTCGGCCAATCTCAACCGGTGATTCGTTTTGCGTGATGGCACGCCATAGCTCTCCTCCAATCTTTACGCTTCCGCTCCCACGCTGATGGTCAAGAGTTTCGGTAACAAATCCGGACTTTCCGATAAGTGCATCAACGTTCGTCCTGATTTTTGGATCTTGGCCATAAAAATGGTTAAGTACCAGCGGTCTGACTCCCAACGTCATGATGACCGTTGCAACACCAAACACCAGCACCTGCATCTTGAACGAAACGCCAGCACCTGCAAAAGGAGCCACAGCCAAGCATGCAGTAGCAAAGAGACCAATAACGAAGCCGGGTGTGAAAATTTCTACAATCCAGAGGGCTAAACCCGCGATGACCCACAATTGCCACGCATCAAGCATTTGCATTCTTTTTTTTGTTTTGCCCGTCTTACATCGTCATGACTCTCGAACGCAAGGAATTTGACCCAATTCAAGCCATACCTATCCGTGTTAAACGGAGTTTTGCGTTGAACCGTTCCTTCTCCTGTGTTCTGGTTTTTTGGGTCAAATCATGGTGCCTGTGGTCGACGAAGTAACCCGTGCTGAATACTCATCACTTCCCGGCAGAGATGCCCCCACCATCAAGCATTGACTGCCCCAGGGAATACCGCACTGAACGAGCGGATACCGAGGGTGGCGGAGAGCTTGAACCCTTCGCCGTAGAGGGCGCCGATCTGCTCCCCGAAATAGCGGGCGCGTGCTTCAAGTCCGGTGAGAAATTCCGGGCGCTTGATCATGGTCTTCGCCTCTTCCGTTGTCCCCTCCTGGTAAAATTGTGACGCAAAGGCGAGTACCCCTTTTCTTGATGCTTCAAAGGTTTCAGAGATATCTACAATGATATCTGGCTCAAGGTGTTTGAACTGGATATAGTAGAGCAGGTGGGAGGGGCGGTGGGGCTTTTGCACCGTACCGTTCAGGGTAGTGGCAAGTTGCTGCAGTCCGGCGTAGTAACATGCTTCGGTCACAAGTTTT
>CAILXB010000083.1 GCA_903838025.1 uncultured Chlorobiaceae bacterium | reverse complement strand
TTGATTGTGGTGCAGCCGAAGTGCAGCAAGATCGAAGCCGGTTTGGCAAAATTCTTGAAACCTTCGTCTATGGTGAACTGCTCAAGCACAGTACTGCGGCGAATGATGACTATCAACTGCTCTACTACCGCGACCTTGACATGCTTGAAGTGGATATCGTGATCGAAAACGCTTTCGGCCAACTGATTGGCGTTGAGGTAAAGGCCTCCGCCACTGTGAATGCTGGTGATTTGCGAGGTTTAAAAAAACTTGCAAGTGTTGCTGGCAACCTCTTCAAAATGGGAGTTTTGCTTTATGATGGTACAGAGACCATGCCACTGGGTGATGGCCTGTGGGCAGCTCCATTATCGACATTATGGGGACAATAATAGGAGCTATGAATAATTGTACCCGCCGGAAATCGACAAAAAGAGCGTCTGAGGTTATGACAGATCATACATAACGGATTTCAAAACGGCGCATCATGCAAAAATCTTACAGTTGGCGGGTATTTACGAGCTTCGGGCTTTTTCTCTCATTTTTCATGCTTTTGGTCTCGGGCGTGATTCTCTATATTTTTCCTGCCAGAAGTCCGGGAGTTATTTGGGAGTTGGCAGGACTTACAAAGCCGGCGTGGCAGGATCAGCATATCATTTTTGGCTTTGCCTTTTCCCTGCTCTCTCTTGGCCATCTTTTTTTTGTTAACTGGAACGCGTTTCTCTCTTACCTGAAAACAAAAACAAGCCAGGGGATGCAGCGCCCGGCTGAGCTGCTGACGATAATCATTCTCTCACTGGTTGTTGGTTTCGGTACCTACTTCAGCATTCAGCCTTTTTCGGCCATTCTTGACTTTGGTAAAAAAATCTCAAACTCCTGGGAGCCAAAAGGAAAAGAGGTATCCAAGCCTTTGGTTGAACAGTTAACCCTTGCGGAGCTTTTGCCACCGCAGGCTCCTGAAGAGCATCACCACAGGTTTAATCATGAAGCTGATGAGGAGTATTTTGACCTTGCAGACGCCAGCTCATCGTCATCAAGGGAACGTGCTGCCCGCGAAGAGGAAATTGAACCAGCCTCTGACAGAAGAGGTAACACCATTACCGAAGAGAAGAGCAAACCCATCAGCGATATGCAGGCGCCTGATGACGAATTGCATCGTCGAACAAGGAAGAGTTGCTCTTCATGCCATTAAGCAGCTCCCGAAAAGGGTGCAGGGATTTTCAACAGCTCTCTTGTAGCGAAAAGAGAGCTGCCCGTCATCAGAGAGAGAATCGGATGGCGGGATGCTGGTGATAGCAGAAAAAGTGAAACAAGTGTTGATTTTTTTCAGGAAGAACGCGGCTTAAACTATTTCGGGACGGGCAAATTTGCTTTCTTTCTTTATCTTCTTCCTTTCTCGATCATAGAGTATCAACCGAAATCCATGAGAGAATATCGCTGATAGTCCGTGACGTTCATGTCAGACCGGGAACGGAGCGGCATGGATCTTCAGGTTTTCGAGGAATCAACATCACACGATTTCTACTAACAAGGGATTAAAAAAGTATGTCCACACGATACCTTTCAGGATCTGCCGTTGCGCTGGTCACACCGTTTAAAAAGGATATGACGGTTGATACCGATGCACTGAGACGGCTGGTGCAGTTTCATCTTGAAGCTGGAACCGATATCATCATAACCTGTGGAACAACGGGTGAGTCGCCAACACTTTCGGGGGATGAGCAGGTTGAGATTATCCGCACCGTAAAGGATGAGGCTGGCAACAATATTATCGTAGCCGCAGGTGCTGGCACCAATGATACAAGACATGCGGTCGAACTGGCAAAAAACGCTGAAAAAGCCGGTGCTGCCGCAATTCTGTCGGTTTCACCCTATTACAACAAGCCTTCGCAAGAGGGAATCTATCAGCACTACCGCCATATTGCCGAGGCGGTCTCGGTGCCGATTATCATTTATAACGTTCCGGGCAGAACCGGATGCAATGTTACGGCATCAACCATTCTGCGACTTGCAAGAGATTTTGAAAATATTGCGGCTGTCAAAGAGGCTTCGGAAAATATCAGCCAGATTTCGGAACTTCTTGAGGAGAGGCCTGCTCATTTTTCCGTGCTGACCGGTGAAGATTCGCTGATTCTGCCCTTCATGGCGATGGGAGGAGATGGGGCCATCTCTGTTGCAGCAAACCAGATTCCGGCGCAAATCAAGCAACTGATTGAGGCTTCCGGAGGTGGCGATTTTGAAAGTGCCCGCGCCATCAACCGCCGGTATCGCAAACTGTTAAAACTCAATTTTATTGAAAGTAACCCGGTGCCGGTAAAGTATGCCCTTGCCCGAATGGGCATGATTGAAGAGAACTATCGACTACCGCTGGTGCCGCTCTCAGCAGAAAACAAGCAAATCCTTAACCAGGAATTGAAGGCACTTGGCCTCATCTAAAAATGCTCGCTTGTTCAGTCTTGTGAGCTCTTGGCGCGCCAGGAACTCACAAGCTCTGTAACTCCTATACCACAATTTCGCGAAGCCTTCTGGCAAACCCGTCAAGCTCCTCTTTCGTCCGTTTCTCCGTAACCGCCACAAGCAACCCGGTTTCGCCGAGAGCCGCAAGGTCGTAGCCAGCAAAAACCTTGTGCTCAAGCATCCGCTCAATGACCGTAGCCGCTGCAACGGGTGTTGCAACCACGAACTCGCGGAAAAATGGCGCGGTGTACTTTACGCAAAATCCGGGAATCGCGGCAATTTTTTTTGCCAGATAGTGCGCACCCTGTGCTGATTGTGCGGCAACCTGCTGTAACCCCTCTTTACCGAGCAACGAGAGGTAAACCGCTGCCTGAAGGGCGTTAAGTGCCTGGTTGCTGCAAATATTTGAGGTGGCTTTTTCGCGGCGGATATGCTGCTCGCGAGTCTGAAGGGTGAGAATAAAACCATCTTCACCATCCCGGTCTTTGGTCATGCCGACCAGACGCCCTGGAATTTTGCGGACAAGAGGCTGTTTCACCGTAAAAATGCCAAGGTAGGGGCCACCAAAACTCTGCGAAGAGCCGAGGGGCTGACCTTCACCCACGGCAATATCGGCCCCGTAACTTCCGGGAGCAGCAAGCACACCGAGTGAAAGCGGATCGGCTGAAACCACAAAAAGTGCCCCCTTTTCATGAGCAATGGCTCCGATGGCTTCAACCTCTTCGAGGCAGCCGTAAAAGTTTGGCTGCTGCACAACCACAGCGGCCACATTCGGGCCGACAAGCTCGCGGAGTGCCGTAATGCTGCCAATACCCTCTTCAAGAGTGTTCTGTATCACAGCCTCGTGACCTGCCGCTTCAAGATAGGTTTTCAGTACGGAGCTGTTGAAAGGATGCAGCTTGCCAGCCACAACCACCTGACTGCGTCCCGTGACATTCATCGCCATCAAGACCGCTTCAGCCAAGGCTGTTGCCCCATCATACATGGAGGCGTTGGCCACATCCATCTCATAGAGACGGCAAATTAGACTCTGGTATTCGTAAATGGCCTGCAGTGTCCCCTGCGAGACCTCTGCCTGGTAAGGGGTATATGCCGTATAAAATTCGCTACGGGAGGTGATGGTTTTTATGGCTGCGGGGATGAAATGGTCATAAGCCCCGCCACCAAGAAAACTGACATACTCAGCCGTGCTCTGGTTGGCCGCAGCAAGCCCTTCAAGCAGTTTGCGCACCTGGGGCTCATCTAAAGCCGGAAAAAGATTGAGCGCTCTTTTCAGACGGATCTCTTCAGGGATATCGACAAGAAGGGCGTCAAAGGAGCTGACACCAATTGCCTGAAGCATCTCCTCCCTTTCGCTGGCGGTATTGACAATAAATGGCATTACTTACTCTCCTGTAAGCTGACGGTAGGCATCAGCGTCAAGAAGCGCGAGAACTGCTTCTGCACTCTCAACCTTCATTTTGACAAGCCAACCCTCGTTGTAGGGATCCTGGTTGACAATTTCAGCACTCTCAAGCCCGGGGTTCACTTCAAGGAGCTCACCGGCAACGGGCGCAAAAAGATCGGCAACTGTTTTTACCGCCTCGACCGTTCCAAAAACCTCATGCTGCTTCAGCACCGTTCCCGACGGTTTCAGCTCTACAAAAACAATATCGCCAAGTTCGTGCTGGGCAAAGTCAGTAATGCCGACCAGTGCGGTACCATCTTCGAGCAGTTTAATCCACTCATGGTCTTTGGTATAACGAAGATCTTCTGGAATAGTCATGGCAGAGAGAAAAAGTATGTTGATTGAGTGAGCCGCAAAAAGCGCCGCCCGTCGTTGAGAAAAACAAGGTACTATTTTTTTGGAATCCCTTCAAATCAGCCGGTTATAGCCGTTTTATGCAAGTCGCTGCCTCATGGCTTCGTAGAGCAGTACGCCCGCTGTGACACTGACATTGAGCGATTCAACGCAGCCAGCCATGGGAATACGGACAACATGATCGCAAAATTCGAGTGCTTCAGGCGCAAGCCCACTTCCCTCCATGCCAAGCACAATAGCCGTCGCCTTTTTCATGTCGGCATCGGTATAGTTGAGCTCGGCATCCATGTCGGCCGCAAGCACCTGAACATTGTACTGATGAAGAAATTCGAGGGCACGCACAAGGCTTTTTACCTTGCAGATTCTTATATGAGAGAGCGCTCCGGCAGAAGCCTTGTGCACAACGGCATTAACAGGTGAGCCCTTGCCTTCAACAAGAATAACAGCATCGGCCGCCACAGCTTCAGCCGTCCTGATAATGGCCCCGATGTTGTGGGGATCGTCGAGTCCCTGCAAAACAACAAAGAGGGGAAAGGTGTTGCGTGGGGTTGCCAGTACCTCCTCCAGCGAGTAATAGGTGACCGAGCTGATAAGGGCGCACACTCCCTGGTGCTTTGTTGTTCCAGCAATCAGGGAAAGCTTTTCGAGCCGTGCCTTGCCGCTCACCAGCTTCAGTCGCCTTGCGGTGATGACAATTTCCTTGAGTTTTGGATGAGAAGTATTAAATTGAAAATAAATTTTTTCGATGCTCTCGGGCTTTTGCTGAAGAAGCTCAAGTACAGCATTCCTGCCATAGACAATGTTTTCGGAATGTTCCGCGTCCATAAAAG
>CAILXB010000082.1 GCA_903838025.1 uncultured Chlorobiaceae bacterium | reverse complement strand
GCGATGGCCACCCTTGGTAAAAACTGTATCTTTACCAACGTTGCCATGACACCTGACGGCGATGTCTGGTGGGAAGGGATGACGGATGTTGCTCCTGATCATCTTATCGACTGGCAGGGTCATGCCTGGACTCCTGATTGCGGCCGACTCTCTTCACATCCCAATGCCCGATTTACTTCCCCGGCAAATCAGTGCCCTTCTCTGGATGCGGCATGGGAAGATCCGAAAGGAGTGCCGATCAGCGCCTTTATTTTTGGTGGACGTCGCGGAGATACGGTGCCGCTTGTCTACCAGTCAGCAAACTGGAATTCCGGAGTCTACCTGGCGGCGACCATGGGTTCTGAAAAAACTGCCGCCGCAGCCGGCAAGGTTGGGGATGTTCGTCGCGATCCTTTTGCCATGATTCCTTTCTGTGGTTATCACATGGGTGATTATTTCACTCACTGGCTCAATGTCGGTCGTACACTGCCTGAGCTGCCAAGAATTTTTGGCGTCAACTGGTTCCGCAAGGATGAGAACGGCAAATTCCTCTGGCCGGGTTTTGGTGAAAACATGAGGGTGCTGAAGTGGATTGTCGATCGTGTTCATGGCAAAGCAGGAGCTGTTGAGAGTCCGCTTGGCTGGATGCCGAAGTATGAGATGCTTGACTGGAAAGGTTTGGAGAGTATGACTGCGGAGAAGTTTACCAAACTGATGATGGTCGATCGTGAAGCATGGAAGAATGAGCTTCTTTCACATGAGGAGCTTTTTGAAATGATTTACGACAGGCTGCCCAAAGAGTTTCCCCATATCCGTGAATTGATGCTCTCAACCCTCTGGAAGTCTCCGGCACACTGGTCGTTGGCTCCTGAAAACTATACTACTGAAAACTGACGTTTTACAGGAAAGAAATAAAAGAAAAGGGCGCTTTTAAAGGCGCCCTTTTCTTTTGCTTACAGGAACTTCTGATCACTCTTCATCAAGGGTAAAACCTATTTTCACGGTAACCTGCCAGTAGACAATTTTCTGGTTCTCTACATGACAGCGGGTTTCCTGAATTTCAACCCAGCGAATGTTTCTGACCGATTCGGCTGCTTTGGCAACAGCATTCTTGACTGCCTCTTCAATGCTTGTTTGCGAAGTGCCAACAAGTTCAATTTTCTTATAGATATGATCACTCATGGTGTGAATGGTTTTAGTGCTTGAAAAAAAGCTGTAATGATGTTGAGTTGAGGCTACCTGTATGTATGGCCATTGCTCATATTAGCAAATCAGTTTAAAACTGCAAAATAGCAAACTCTGCAAAATGAGTATAAAGAAAGGATAATCAGGAAAAGGAAGATGGGCTGAAAGGGGAATCGTTGTGGCCCGAAACAGCCGTACCACTGATGGCTGTTTCGGGCAAGAGGAGCAGGTTACACTCCGAGTGATTTGAGGAGAAGCGGAATGGCGCAAAGTCCAATAGCAACATTCGTTGCACCGCAGATTTTTGTGATCAAGGTATTCTGCTTGTACCAGGCGAAAGGCAG
>CAILXB010000081.1 GCA_903838025.1 uncultured Chlorobiaceae bacterium | reverse complement strand
CGGTCATCACCACAATCTTGCCCTCACCCGCCGAACGGAGCGCCTCAAGCAGAGGTTCAAGAGGGATGAGCTTCTGGCCAAGGGCAAAACAGAGTTCATCGAGCAGTACAAAATCGTACGCAGGTGAATGCAGCGCAGCAATGGCCGCGTCAAGCCCTTTGCGGGCCGCAACCCTGTGCAGCTCCATGCTTGGGCTTTCAGGGTCTCTCGGAAGGAATCCCGCACCGAACTGCTCCCACTCCACCCCGTCAAGCTGGCTGAAAAACTTCTGCTCGCCAACCGAATCGTCAGATTTGACAAACTGGATGACTCGGGCACGCATACCGTGGCCCAGTGCTCTTGCCAGCATTCCAAATGCTGCGGTACTTTTGCCTTTGCCATTGCCAGTGAAGAGGAGAATACGTTGTTGTTTCATAAGGTCGTTATTTTGAGTCATATTGCATTATGAAATGTATCATCACTCCATGTTGCGGGATTATTGACAATATAGTCAACGGGACGAAGGGCACCCACAAGGGGCGCCCCTACGAAGGCAACGTCAATTTGGGGTATATTATTATTTTAGGATTCACCATATCGGTTGCATCAACATTCGGATTCCAATACCAATTACAAGAAATAACGCGGCTGTGAGGCGCATCAGCCTGACGCTTTGGCGGATGGTGAGGGGCGAACACTTCCCCGCCCTGATGCCGAGCAGCGGAGCGTTATGCAACTCTCCGCCATAACTTCTTGCACCGCCAAAAGTGACGCCAAGGGCACCGGCAAAAGCGCATTCAGGATATCCCGAGTTGGGGCTTGCATGACGCCGCGCCCCCTGACCTGCCGATGTAAAGATCTCAAAAAAACGAAGGTTACTGAGAGCTGCGGCCAGTGCAATCACAAGAACAGTCACCCTTGCAGGCAGGTAGTTGGCAAGGTCATCAAGCTTGGCGGCAGCCCAGCCAAACTCAAGATAGCGTTCGTTTTTATAGCCGAAAGTTGAATCGAGGGTGTTGATAGCCTTGTAGGCAATGGCACCGACGGGCCCAAAAAGCAGTGCATAGAAGAGAGGTGCGGTGACACCGTCCACACTGTTCTCTGCAACACTCTCTGTTGCTGCAAGCGCAATGCCTGCTGGTGTCAATGCAGCAGTATCGCGTCCGACCAGAAAGGAGACCTTCTGGCGGGCCAGTTCAACGTCGCCAGCATCAAGCGCTTTTTCGACGGCCACCGCATGGTCGCCAAGATCCTTGACGGCAAAGCAACTGTACATAAGATAAATAGCAGCAGCCATCCCCGCCCACGAATGCACAGAAGCTGCCAGCGCAACCAGCAACCCGGCAACTCCGGCAGAGCCACCGACAACAATCAGAACAGCGAGAATGCCAGCCAGACGAAGCGGCAATGCGGTGCGCCTCAAGAGAGCCTCGCTCTGCAAGGCAAGCCAGCCGATTCCTTTGACTGGGTGAGGCATCCAGCGAGGATCACCGGCAATCAGGTCAAGCACAAATGCTGCAAAAAGAAGAGCTTCAGCAGTACCCATTTTTTCGCTCAGGAAGAAGGTTGAATATGGTTTTCCACCAAACTGTCCGTTCTCAAGAGATTTCCTGACCACAGCATGGCCGACTGGAGGGCATCAAGAAGATGATCATTTTCAACAGGCTTTCTGATAACAAAGCGGAAATAGTCCTCTTCAAGACCTGGAAAGTTACGGCAATCCCTGACATAAAGCTGCTGCTCGACCAGCCATGAAAGCAGCACATCAAGTGATCCGTCTCCATTCCATTGGGCCAGAAAAAAATTGGCGGCACCGCCAACGAGTTTTATTCCTTTAATTTTCGAGAACGCAGCAGTTATTCTCTCCCTTTCAGAAAAAATCATGGCACGCAGCTCCTCTTCGTAGGTGCCACACTCAAGTAGCAATGGGGCAACTGACTCAGCAATGGCATTAACTGTCCAGGGCTCCTTGTAGTTGAGCAGTCGCCGGATAACTTTCGGATGGGCAATCACGGCTCCGAGACGCAACCCTGGAAGCGCATAAAATTTTGTGAGTGAATGCACCACAATAACATTTTTCAGCGCTGTGACCTTCCCCATAAGTGAGTTGTCGGGAAACGCGGGGGTGAACTGAATAAAGGCCTCGTCAAGAATAAACCACTTGTCAGGAAAACGGCTTGCGAGTGCCATGATAATTTCCAGCGGCACCTCCGTTCCTGTGGGGTTGTTGGGATTTGCAACAACAAAGGCGTCGGCATGAAGCAGTGCTTCGGCCAGCAAGTCAATGGAGGGTAACTGAAAACCGTTTTCGACTGCAAGAGGGAGAAAAGCAATCTCTGCACCGGCAATCCTTCCGGCCCGTTCGTACTCATAAAAGGAGGGTGAGAGCAACAGAAGACGACGAAGCCCGAGAGCCCTTGGAAGGAGATAGATCCCTTCAATCGCACCGTTGAGGGGAAGCACCGTATCACCATTGAAGCCAAACTTTCGGGTATAAAAATCCTTTATCCCTCGCCCATCAATCGAGGGGTAGGCCTGGAGAGAAAAGGTGTCGAGCGAAAGGGTGCCGATGGGAGGAGAGATGGGGCTGATATTGACGCTGAAATCAAGCATCGCCCTGCTCTTGTGCTCAGCATGGTTGAGTTGCACTCCGCCATGCTGATGATGATAAAGAGTGGTCATGGAACTACACCAATAATTGTAAAAATTTTTTTCAAATCAAGATGGCTGGAAAAGTGGGCTGCAAGAAGTTCATAGCTCTCCTGACGACCTTTTTCATGCTTTTGCGGCCTGTATGATAACTCCATAAAAGAGAGAAACCAATTTTTTACGGCAGGCTCATCGAAAATACCATGAAAGTAGCTCCCCATAACCCTTCCGTCAGCGCTCACCGTTCCGTCAAGCTCATCCACCGGACGATTGTTCCGGGCCGACATCTTGATGAAGGGATTACTTCCCTCGGCAGCTACGCTCCGACCATGATGAATCTCATAGCCCGAAACCTCAACCGTTGTTCCGGCTATGGTGCCCAGTGCATTTGAGAGGCATTTATCCTCCTCAAGCACCGTATCCACATTGAGCAGGGCGAGAGCCCGAGTTATTCCGGCAGGGCCCTCAATACCGTGGGGATCGGCAATGGATTTTCCCAGCATCTGGTAGCCACCGCAAATCCCCATGATAATCCCCCCTTCGGCCCTGAATGCCCTGATTTCATCCTCCCAGCCAAGAGAATAAAGCCAGGCGAGATCGCCCCGCACATTTTTTGATCCCGGCAAGATGAGCG
>CAILXB010000080.1 GCA_903838025.1 uncultured Chlorobiaceae bacterium | reverse complement strand
TATTGCGTCTTCCACCAGCTCGAAGGGCTCTACATCGACAAGAAGGTCTCCTTCGCCGACCTCAAGGCCACCATCTACTCCTTCGCCAAACAGATGTTCGGCACCGACGTCAAACTCCGCTTCCGCCCAAGCTTTTTCCCCTTCACTGAACCATCAGCCGAAGTGGACGTCACCTGCTACCTCTGCGGCGGCAAGGGATGCAAAGTCTGCAAAAAATCAGGCTGGCTCGAAATCATGGGCTGCGGCATGGTACACCCCAGCGTCTTCCGCAACTGCGGCATAGACCCCGAAGAATGGTCAGGCTACGCCTTTGGTATGGGCGTTGACCGCACGGTGCTGCTCAGGTACAAAATTGACGATATTCGGTTGTTGTTTGAGAATGATTTGCGGATGTTGAGGCAGTTTGGGGCGTAGAGAAACCCAAAAACGTCAGTTCATCTGCACTTTCCGCTGTAACTTGCGCCGAAAATCCTGTTCTGCATCAAGAGAAGCTATCATTTCACCTCCAGCGTTCGTAAGACGTGCAAGATCAGGCCGAGGTAACGCCCCCTGATCTAAAAAAACGAGGAGGCTATCATAGTTTGCGTGTGCTCGCAGCAGTCGTTCAAGGATAATCGTTACAAGCTTTGCTTTATCCTTGTTTGGAATACCAAAAAGAAAAACAGGGAGGTTTTCCTTCCCCTCAATTCGATAATCGATCGGATAATCTATAGCATTTTCGATGCCCTCGTAGAGAAAATTACTGACAATTTTTTCAGGAGGTACAATCATGTACAGAGACTCTTTCAGATCCTCATAGAATGTAGACTCAGCCCTCGATCTCTTTAAAAATGTCAAATCGTTGATTTTAGTAATCGCCTGCCCCATATTAAAAATATTAGTGCATAGATTTTCGATCGTCGAATCAATAAAAAATGAGCCATTATGTTCATCAACAGACGTTTCCGTCTTGATCTGCTCGAAAAGAGTACCTCTGGGGCCTTCTCGAAACTTGTCAATATCATTTTCATAGCTCAAATGCATGAGAGTATGCCCCATGTCGGTTAGTCGAAGAACTCCCCCTGGCAATACTTTGATGTAAAGCTGATACTGATCACCGTCAGGAAAAGAAAACGGAGTATCTATAGCCAGAAGGTCCGGTGTCTTTTCTCTTATACGTATTTCGCTGCACATCGCGTGACAAAGCGCTTTCTGCAGTATGTTCAAATCGATTGTCATCACGTAAACAGGTCAATCTGGTTTGCCCGAGTAGAGCCGGACATCAATCCTTCAATACAACACTCTTTTATCAGGCAATGAAGATCTTCATTCAGCGTCCGATATTGTTCTGTCGGATAGGCAAACCCTTCTGGCTTTTGGTTTGCTACGATGTACTTCTCTGTTGCCCGATGGATATGGCACGTCAATTCCAGGGATTTGTTCTCAAGTTTATTCCGATGAATATGAGCAGCACCTTACATCCGATGATCACACGGCACAAATCGGGCTGAAATGCTCAAGCCAACCTTTTTTTGTCAGCACATCAATGGCAAGTCTGATCTGACGCGAGGAGAACTGCCTCTTTTTTTCATTCCAGGCATAGACACTCGTAATAACATCATCTACAGTCTGAACTTGTTCATTCTTTACAACCCAATGCACTGTGGCCAAAAGCTCGAGACCGAAAGGTGATTCGAAGCCTTCAACAAGATTGCATACCTTGTCAAAATGTTCTTGAGTGTTGGAGGTATCTTTCTCCTTGAGAAACAGAAGAGCATCATCAAGAGCGCCAGGCACCAACGTCAACTGCTTGTCTGGTTTATCCCCACCATCATCATAACCAGAAACCAAGTGCCCTTCGATAGCATGTAAAACGTGCCGAAGGTTTTCAGCATAAGGACCATAAGGGCCTTTTGTAAAGTTGAGACGTAACTCCTGACCTGCACACTGCATGAAATACATGAGTTTATGTACCTCCAACAATGATATAAACGGATCCAATAACCCGGAAAGATAACGATGCATCAGCCCAACCAAGGCTGCCCGACCTGACGTCATCCTTGGAACATCGCTTGAAAGATTCTGTTTTTTATCAGCGAATGCCTCATCAGGCTCAAAGATGATAACCTTGACATCACTCAATTCCCGCAGGGCAGCTTCAATTCGTGGGCGTACATCATTCCATCTCAATCCTCCCAATCCACTCCCAAGCGCGGGAACGGCAATTGATCGGATATTTCTTGCCTTGATCTCATCAGCCAATGCGACAAGACCCGCATCAATATCCTCCATACGACTTTTGCCTTTCCAATGGCGTTTGGTTGGGAAATTGATGATGTAGTGAGGATTGGTCAATGCGCCTGTCTCAAATGCAAACATTTTTCCGGGCATGACCTCATTGCGCTTGCAGGCCGCAAGCCAGGATTTGAAATTCTCAGGGAAAACGTTCTTGAACTGAAGAGCAATACCGCGCCCCATAATACCAACACAGTTGACCGTATTGACCAAGGCTTCGGCATCTGCTGCCAGTATGTTTCCTTGGTGAGTAGGCCAAAGGGATTTCACCTCAAGCCTCTCGCAGAACCGTGCGTAAATCTCCCGATTTACACGGCTCCCGTCATCCAACCGTTCCTCCTATAACTTGCCAGTGGGTAAATTTCTGAGGAC
>CAILXB010000079.1 GCA_903838025.1 uncultured Chlorobiaceae bacterium | reverse complement strand
GCAGGATCAATCGGGTTAAAGCTTTTTGGCCGGTCTGTTTTTTATCTGAATTTGTTCACTGGTTCGCCCAAATCTCCTCTCCCTGCTTTGAAATTCCCGTATGGCATCATAAAGCTGTGAACGGTGAAAATCGGGCCAGTATGTGTTGGTGACGTAAATTTCAGAGTATGCGCATTGCCAAAGCATAAAGTTACTTACTCTGAATTCTCCGCTTGTACGGATCAGGAGGTCGGGGTCGGGTATAGAGCTGGTTGAGAGGTATGATGCGAGCAGTTGCTCATCGACAGATTCCGCAGTGAGCTTTCCAGCCTCCACATCAAGGGCGATCGACCTGCAAGCTTGTGCAATATCCCATTGACCACTGTAACTAAGTGCAAGGTTCAGCACAAGTTTACTGTTGTTTTTGGTAAGTGCCATCGTTTTTTTGAGGACAGTGCGCACTTTTTCCGGTAAAAGGGTCATCTCTCCAATAACGTTGAGACAGATGTTGTTATCGTGAAGTTTACGGCTCTCTCGACCAATAACTCTGGCAAGAAGCTGCATCAGCGCGGAGACCTCTTTTTCTGGACGTTTCCAGTTTTCTGTGGAAAAGGTGAAGAGAGTAAGGTATTCAATGCCGAGTTGGGAGCATGATTCAACGATGTCCCTGACCGACTTGACTCCGGCGATATGACCTTCGATTCTTGTTTTGCCCTTCAGCCTTGCCCATCGTCCATTTCCATCCATAATGATCGCAATATGGCGGGGAAACTGGCACGTTGCTTTCAGTTCAGCCTGTATGTTTCCGTCTTTGGCATCACCATTCCCTGAAAACCAGTCAGGTTTCGGCGTTGATGAAAAGTCCATTATCTCTATGAGTGCCATAAATCGAGGGTTTTTTTCTTTTTGATTGGTTGATGGGCAGTCATGAACATGGAATATATAAATAATCTTGCAGTAGACTAAATGACCCTGAATTGAATAATATGCAGTTATTTCTTATTATACAAACTTTACACGATTCAGAACTTCAGCATCCTGACAGCCAGTTCTCTTTTGAAAGGTAATAACGATGAGTTTCGGAAACCGCCTTTTTAAAATAATTTATAATAGACGTGCAATTCAGTAGTTACGAAGATCTTCGCTCCAGGCTTCTCACCCACGCGATCACTTGTGAAGAGGTTGTGCGTTTTTATCTGGAACGTATAGAGAGTCACCGCAGTGACAATATTTACATAACAGTTTTTCATGAGCTGGCGCTGGAACGGGCAAAAGCCCTCGACAGAAAACTTCAGGAGGGAGGAAGTCCTGGAAAGCTCTTCGGTATGCCAATGGCAATCAAGGACAATATTGCTATCAAAGGGGGGCGGTTAACCTGTGCTTCTAAAATTCTTGAACAGTACGAAAGTGTTTATGATGCCACCTCAGTGCTTCGGCTTGAGGCGGAGGATGCTGTTTTTCTGGGTAAAACCAACATGGATGAGTTTGCCATGGGCAGCTCTAATGAAAATTCGGCTTTTGGCAACGTCCCTAACCCGTTTGACAAAACAAGGGTACCTGGTGGCAGTTCTGGCGGATCTGCCGCTGCGGTTGCAAGCGGTCTTGCCATGGTGGCACTTGGCTCGGATACCGGGGGTTCTGTACGTCAGCCGGCAGGTTTCTGCAATATTGTTGGCTTGAAACCGACCTATGGAAGAATTTCCCGTTATGGGCTTGTGGCCTTTGCCTCCTCATTTGATCAGATCGGAGTTCTTGCCAATAACTGTGATGATGCAGCGCTGGTGCTTGCCGTTATGGCTGGCAAGGATGGACGTGATGCGACCTCTTCCAGTCATGCAGTTTCTGATTATGCTTCAGAAATGGCGTCGGTTTCGGTTGAGGGGTTGAAGATCGGTGTTCCCAAAGAGTATTTTCCAGAGAGTTTGAACCGGGATGTTTCGGGTATGGTGCATGCGAAGCTTGCTGAGCTCCGCGATCAAGGGGCTGAGCTTGTGCCTGTCACGCTTCCTGATAGTGAGTATGCCATAGCCGCCTATTACATTCTTGTCACTGCTGAAGCTTCGTCCAATTTGGCTCGTTTTGATGGCGCAAGGTATGGTTATCGCTCCGCAAAATCGGAAGATCTTGCCGCCATGTATGTGAACTCAAGGAGTGAAGGGTTTGGTCGGGAGGTGAAGCGTCGGATTATGCTTGGTACCTATGTGCTCTCCGCTGGCTATTATGATACCTACTATAAAAAGGCCCAGCAGGTTCGACGCCTCTTTCAGGATCGCTACCGTGAGGCTTTGGAGAAGGTTGATGTCATCGCCGGGCCGACATCACCATTTCCTCCTTTTGGTCTTGGTGATAAAACGGAGAATCCACTTGAAATGTATCTCGCAGATGTCTTTACTGTTCCGGCAAGTATTGTCGGTATGCCAGCACTCAGTGTTCCGCTCGGTTTTGACAGCTTGAATCTTCCTGTCGGGATGCATCTTATCTGTAATTTTTTTGAAGAGGGAAAGATGCTTGGCATTGCCAGGCATATTCATCGTTCCCTGTAAGTTTTGGTGGGAGTATTAAGCAACCGTTAATTTTAATCATATAGTATTATGAGTGTCTTGGTAAACAAGAATACCCGCCTGCTTGTGCAGGGGATAACCGGTGCAGAAGGGACTTTTCATACCTCGCAGATTCTTGAATATGGAACAAATGTTGTTGCTGGGGTTACTCCGGGAAAAGGTGATATACTCTATCATGGCAACGAAAAAGACAAGTTTTGTCGCCCCGTACCGGTTTTTAACACTGTTCGGGAAGCCGTAGAGAAGGCTGAAGCCAATGCAACGGTAATTTTTGTTCCAGCCTCTTTTGCGGCCGATGCTATCATGGAGGCGGCTGATGCCGGGCTGAAAGTGATTATTTGTATTACTGAAGGCATTCCGGTCAATGACATGATGAAAGCTTTTGCTTTTGTCAAGCAGAAAGGTGCTACGCTTATCGGGCCGAATTGCCCGGGTGTTATTACTCCAGGTGAGGCAAAAGTGGGCATCATGCCGGGCTTTATCCACAAAAAGGGGACAATTGGTGTTGTTTCCCGGAGTGGAACATTGACCTACGAAGCGGTACATCAATTGACACAGGTGGGCCTTGGTCAGTCAACCTGTATCGGTATTGGCGGTGATCCTATTATTGGCACACAGTTTATTGATGCCATCAAGCTCTTTGCAAAGGATGATGAAACTGAAGGGCTGGTGATGATTGGTGAAATAGGCGGAAGTGCCGAGGAAGAGGCGGCTGCTTATATCCAGAAATATTTTAAAAAACCGGTTATCGGTTTTATTGCCGGGCGTACAGCGCCTCCTGGTCGCCGGATGGGTCATGCCGGAGCTATTGTGTCGGGCGGAAAAGGAACCGCTGAAGATAAGATTGCTGCGATGGAAGCTGCGGGTATTCATGTTGTTCAGAGTCCTGCCGATATTGGTGAGGCAATGCTCAAGGCTCTGGGACGGTAAGAATTTCAAAGCCCCAGCGTCATGAGGTCGTGAATATGTACCATACCGACCGGGCGCTGGCTGGCGTCACAAACCAGCAGTTGTGTGATGCGCCAGGTTTCAAGAATATCAAGGCACTCTTTGGCCATGGTGCAGGGTGTGACAGTTTTGGGCTTTGCTGTCATGACGGAACCTGCACTGAGGCTGAGGAACTCCCGACCACTCTGCACCAGCCGGCGAAGGTCACCATCGGTAAAGATGCCGCACAGGATACCGTCACTATTCACAACTCCGCTCACTCCATATCGCTTTGAGGTCATTTCAAGGATAAGATCGGTCACCGAAGCACTTTCCGCTACGAGAGGAACAGCATTGCCTTTTGCCATAATATCACTGACTTGTACGGTCAGTCGTCTTCCAAGCGAGCCTTTGGGGTGTGTCAGTGCAAAATCTCTTTGTGTGAAATTTTTCTGTTCCATCAACACTATGGCAAGAGCATCTCCCATGGCAAGCATCGCTGTTGTTGAGGTCGTCGGTGCCAGATCGTAGGGACAAGCCTCTTTTTCTATGCCGGTGTCAAGTGTAATATCGGCGTGCAGTGCAAGAAAGGAGCGCTGGTTACCCGTCATGGCAATAATTTTTGCACCAATCTGGCGAAGAGCCGGGATGATAAAGTTCAGCTCTTCCGTCGTGCCACTTTTCGACAGGCAGAGAACGATGTCGTCATGATTGACAATGCCAAGATCTCCGTGAGCGGCATCTGCCGGATGGAGAAAAAGAGCGGTGGAGCCAGTTGACGACATGGTTGCGGCCATTTTTTGTGCAATGATGCCTGACTTTCCCATGCCGGAGATGATGATTTTTCCCGGGCACGATGCTAAAAGCTCTACTGCTGCTGAAAAACGGTCATCAAGCCGTTCAGCCATCTTGTGAATGGCGAGTGCCTCTTGTTCAAGAATCTCGCTTCCGCGCACTGTAAGACGCTGGTTTTGGAGTGGTGCATTCATAATTTACTGGCAGAAGAGATGCTTCAGTGAAAAAAGATGGTTGGTTCCTGTTTTAATAAAAGGTAATATCGTCTAAATTGACACAATATCGTTTTCTTTACTCATACATAAAACTAAGTTCTCATGAGCTGGATACCTCTTATGGGTTTTTCTCTTGTTGTTTTTTTTCTGTTTGTTTTTCTTTTCAACAAGTTTGTGGGGTATATGAAAAAAGAGCAAAACCTGCACATAGAGTCGTTCAAAGACATGATGATCGACAAGGATAATCCTGTGGGCCTCACGGGTGATGAGCTTGAAAAACTCAAGCAGCATCAGCAGGAGGCGCAGCGTCATCTCAATGAGGTGATATCAAAAATTCCGGTTATTCAAAAGGATGGCCGTTTTCAGATTGATCAGGAAGCGATTCGGCAACGACGTGCTTCTGCTCAGGCTGATGAAACCTCCGGGGTGGTTAACAACGGTAACGGCACTGTATAAGTTTTTCTGATTTTTATTTGCTGTATGTTTTCAAAGTTAAAGCTTCTGTTCAAAGACACGGTTATCTACGGTTCGAGTACCATCTTGGCCCGTAGTCTCAATTATCTGCTGGTTCCCCTCTATGCCAACAAACTTTCTACATTCGACAATGGGGTGCAGACCATTATTTATGCCAATATTGCACTGGCAAATGTCCTTTTTTCTTACGGGCTTGAAACCTCCTATCTTAAGGTAGTTTCCGATTCGGCAAATCGGGATGAGAGGGAGCTTTTTTCAACGGCTTTTCTCACCCTCTTTGTCACGTCAACGCTTTTTGCCCTCTCGATCGTTTTTTTTGCCCCGTTCATTGCCGAACTTATTGGACTTTCTGCGGGAGATTTTCTTTTTGTCAGATATGCGGCACTTATTTTATGGATTGATACCCTGCTGGTCATTCCCTTTGCCGAACTTCGACTCAAGAGAAAAGCACTGCAATTTGCCATAGCAAGGGTGGTTGGCGTGATCGCGGTTGTTGCAAGTGCTCTTATCCTTATTTTGTATCTCAATACCGGATTGCCAGGTGTTTTTATTGCCGAGGCTTTCGGTTCTTTGGTCAGCCTTCTGCTGGTGATCCCTGTTTTCCGTCAGTTCAGGCTCTTTTTTTCAGTCACCCAGTTGCGCTCAATGCTTCGTATTGGGTTACCTTATGTACCGACTGGTATTGCTGGCCTCTTGATTCACTTGATTGATCGAAATATTTTGATTCGTATCTCACCCTCAGAGATTGAAAGAATCTATGGCAGCGGTTATCAGCCCTCTGATATTGTCGGTATTTATGGAAGGATAGCGGCATTCGGAGTGGTGTTGCAGCTTTTTATACAGGTTTTCCGTTTTGCATGGCAGCCCTTTTTTCTTCAGCATGCAAAAGATCCTGATGCGAAAAGATTGTTCCGTCATGTGCTCAGCATTTCAACGCTCTTTACGATGTTTCTGGCCCTTGCAGCCACCTTTTTTGTGCCTGATCTTGTCCGTTATCACTATGGTGGAAGTTTCTACCTGTTGCCTCCCCGATACTGGATCGGGCTTTCAATTTTGCCCTGGATTTTTTTGAGTTATGTGTTTGACATGGTCTCCACAAATCTCTCGGCGGGGCTTCTGCTTACCGGTAATACCCGCTATTTGCCAGTCGTTACCTTTGCCGGTGCAGCAGTTACCGCTCTCTCTTGCTGGTGGCTTATCCCTCAGAGTGGCATGGATGGTGCCGCTTATGCCATCGTTGCCGGTACGGTCGTCATGTGCCTTGTTATGGCATGGTACTCCCTGAAAGTTTTCCCTGTCATTTATGACTGGCTCAAACTTGTTTTGCTGCTTCTGGTGGGCATTGTTTTGGCATGGTTTCACTCTCTTTTCGCTCAGTCAGCTCCCTCCCCGGTGGTTGATAGTGTACTCAAAGTAGTGCTTCTTGGCGGTTATCTTGTTTTTGCAATGGGGCTGTTTCGTGAGGAGACATTGATTGTTGTTGCTAAAGTCGGCAATAAATTTACGCGAAAATAATTGACCTTCCATGCGCAACCTTTTGTTTATGTTGGTTGCGCACACAAGGATTCATTGCAATAACTTTCGCTCAGTGAGCTTCACCGGTTAGTGGGATTGTCGAGTATTCGCCTTTGTCTTTGCCCTGATATTTGTGTTTTTCCCAGTGTTCGTTTCTGCCGAAAAGTCTTCTTGTTGCAAAACGTTCAAGCACTTTTTTCAGTGTATTGCGTTGTTCGGGTGTGCAAACCTGAGCCAGAGCATTAAAATGAAGGGCGAGTTTTCTCTCTATCGCGGCTTGGTTCGTACCAATTTTTTCTGCCAGCATCGCAATTTTTTTGGGATCAGGTTTTGCGATGAGTGATTCGTCAAGTAATTGCGTTTTCAATTGCGCAATTGCCTCCATTTCAGGCGCGACTTTACGGAAATGTTCCTGCCGGAGGTTCCGAAAGCTTAAGGCTTGTGCCTCGGTAAGGCCCAGTTGTGCCGTAAAGGAGGGATGATGATTGAACTCACGCGTTGAGATGGGGGAGCCTTGAAAAGGCTGATGCGCGCCCTGCCACCAGAACATGCCGAGCAGCGTTATGTTGAGCACCACGAGAAAAACCAGTGCTGTTGTCATAAACCGTTTTGATGTCATAAAGTCCATTGTACCCCCAAGGTCAGTTTGCCTCGATGCTTGCTGTAGAATAACGCAAGCGTCAAGGAGATAAAAAAAGTTTCTTTTTTTAAGGCGTCAGGCTTCCATTTTCGCTGGTTGCAGCAGGGTCGTTCATGGTCTGGTCATAGTAGGCGAACTCCTGAGCAGAATAGTCGTTACCAGAAGCATCGGAAAGTTCACTGAACTCTGTTTTTGGCACCGTTGTACTGTTCTGCAGTGAGAGCAGTGCTGAGCTGACATTGACGATAAAGAGCAGAGCTATAAAGGCAAACCTGAAATCCGCCATTCGGCCCGACTTCTGGCCCAGCGCGACTTCCACCCGTTGCATCACCCTGACCCTGAAAAGATGATGAACCCCAATCGGCTGCATCTCATCAAGCAGTTGCATGGTTTTGGCGACTTCCGCCTCTATGTTGTTGTCATAAGGTTTCATTCTTTGCTCCTGTTTCAATAATTTTGACGCTCTCTCTTTTTAAATCTTGCGGTTTTGCATGAGCATCACTCTTTTTTATAGTAAGCATAGAGCTTGTTGTGAAGATTTTTTTTTGCCCTGTGCACCAGTGACTCAACAGCCGATACCGAGGTTTTAAGGATGTCGGCAATTTCCTGATTGCTGTATCCATCCTGCTTGCTGAGAAGAAACGCCGCATGCTGGTTGTCGGGCAGTGCATTGAGGGCGTTCTGCAGGATGTGTGCCCTTTCGTTTTCTTCCATCGTCTCCTGGGGAGTGTCGCCCGGGGGGGCGGCAATTTCCGAAGAGGGATCATTGACGCCGATGATGCGTTTCAGTGAACCAAAGCGTTTGATTCGCTTCATCCGGCGCAAGTGGTCAAGCGATTTTGTGACGGCAATCCGGTATATCCAGGTTGAAAGTTTCGATTCCGCCCTGAACTGCTCAAGAGATCGGTAGACTTCAACAAAGACCTCCTGGGCAAGGTCCTCGGCATCCTCGCGGTTAAAGACGAAGCGGTAGCAGGTATTGATGACCATCTCCTGATATTCTTCGACAAGCTTGCGGAACTGCTCTTCTTTTGATTTCATAGTGGTTTCATGCAACGCATTTTTTTCTGCCTTGCCAGCAATTGTTGCCACTTCTGCATTTCCCATGATTGCCATAACCCTATGTGTATGATGGTACTCTTTTTATTCAAGCGCTTTCCTTTTTGACGTCGGGGAGTTTTTATTCTTGCGGCGGGGCAGCAGAATAATGAAAAATGGGATACTCAAAAGATGTAATATCAGGCAACATGAGTCAATGCGCGACAATATCCTTGATGGTGTGAACTGAAAAGAAAGAGGGATTGGAAGAGATAAAAAAGCAATTGCGTATCGGTAACCACAGGGGGTACCGATACGCAGTTTTGCTCAGGCAAGTTTTGCCGCAAAAGCAAGTACCTTGTCAACCTTCTCCTGTGAGTCGGCCTCACAATAGAGGCGCAGCACCGGTTCCGTACCGGATGGCCGGATAAGCATCCATCCACCTTCAAAGTGATATTTGTAGCCGTCAAGATTGCTGAATTTCAGCACATTGTATCCGGCGATGGCAGTAAGATCTCCTTTTGATGCGCGGTCGATAATGGCCTGTTTTTTTGCATCACTGACATGCAGATCAACTCGATTATAGCAGAAAAAGCCATACTCATCATAGAGTTCCTGAACAAGTTGTGACAGGGTTTTTTCCCGACGTGTCATCATCTCAAGAATCAGCAGACCGGTATAGACACCGTCCCGTTCCGGCAGAAATGCAGGAATGCCTATGCCGCCCGACTCTTCACCACCCATAAGAATATCGTTGGTGGTCATGAGTTTGCTCACATACTTGAAGCCAACCTGAAGATCATGCATGATGAGATGATGCTTCTGGCATATTTTGTCGATGATATCGGTCAGCGCAAATGTTTTTGCAACTTCACCTCTCTGATGCTTTTCTTCGACCAGATCTTTAAGAATAATGGCGAAGAGCTTGTGGGAATCAACAAAAACACCGTTTTCATCAAGCATTCCGATTCTGTCAGCATCTCCGTCATTGATGATGGCTACATCGGGATCAACTTCTTTGAAAAATTCGATAAATTCGCCGATATACTGCGGCATTGGTTCAGGATTGATTCCTCCAAAACCAGGGTTGATGCTGCAGTGATAGCAACTCAGCATCGACTCATCAAAGAGGCTTGTGAGAAGATCCTGTCCAGCGCCGTACATGGCATTGTGCGCTATTTTTATTCTTGACTCCTGAATGAGGGGAAGGTTGATGCTGCTTTTCAGGTAGTTAAGATAAAATCCCTTCATATCGACCAGCTCAATTAGCTTTTTTTCGGCTACAATCGGGGTTTGTGCATCGGCCTCTGTCAGATAACTTTCGATTTCTGCAATTACTTCCGGGTGTGCCGGGCCGCCATAAGAGGCCTTGACCTTGAATCCGTTATAGATGGCTGGGTTATGGGATGCGGTGATCACGATGCCACCGGCAAGCTGTTTCGCTTTCGTATAGAGAGAGACTGCGGGTGTTGATGCAAAACTCTCTGAGAGAAAAACCTTGAGTCCCTGTGATGAGAAAATTTCAGCGGTATATTCCGCAAATTCTTTCGACATGAAGCGGGTATCGTAACCGACACAAACACCTTTTGCTTTGTTGGGATGGGTCAGAAAATAGCGGGCAGAGGCCAGTGCGGCAAGTTTCAGGTTATCAAACGTATAATCTTTTGCTATAATCGCGCGCCATCCGTCAGTACCGAATTTAACTTGCATTCTCTATTGATTTTGATATAATTGGAGCGGGAGTGCTCAATGCAATTGTGATGGAAAATAAATAAATAATTTTTAATGTACATATTCCCCGTCGCTCATCCAATTATCTCTTTTTTTTGATGTCAAAAAAGCTTTTTGTTTTAGCCGGTGAGCCTTCCGGGGAGATGCACGCTGCCGGAGTCATCGCTGAACTGCTGAAAGCAACACCTGAACTCAGGGTTATTGGTGTTGGTGGCCCGAAACTTCGCGCTCTTGGAGCGGAGTTGCTCTATGATACGGCACAGATGAGCATCATGGGTTTTGTTGATGTGCTTAAACATGCAGGATTTCTTCGTCGAGTTATTCGCGAGCTTAAGATGGCGGTACTCCGCGAAAAACCCCAGGCAGCTCTCCTTGTTGATTATCCAGGCATGAACCTGCTGATGGCCCGCTTTTTTCATGACCTTGGTATTCCGGTGATCTACTATATTTCCCCCCAGGTTTGGGCATGGAAAGAGGGGAGGGTCAAGGCAATCCGGCGTGATGTTGACCGCTTGCTTGTTATTTTTGATTTTGAGGTCGCGTTTTTCCGGCGTCATGGCATTAACGCGGAATTTGTTGGACATCCCGTTATTGAGCAATTGGCTGAACTCTCTTTTCCTTCAAGGGAGCTTTTTTTCACAAGCCATACTCTTTCGCCTCAAACCCGCCTTGTCGGCCTTCTTCCGGGAAGTCGCAGGGCGGAGATTGCCCATATTTTGCCGGAAATGCTGAAAGCGGCCCGTCTGCTAAACCAGCACTACCCGATGGTTTTTCTTTTAGGACGCACTGAGCATCTTGACGAAGAAGTGTATGGGGAGTTGAAGAACTATCGTGATCTTTTTGTGATCAACTGTTCAGCTTATGAGGTGATGCAGTACAGCGATCTCGGGTTGGTGACCTCCGGTACAGCAACACTTGAATCGCTCTGTTTTGGTCTGCCTATGGTGGTTGTGTACAAAACAGGGATGCTGAATTATCTGATTGGCCGCCAATTGGTAAAGCTGAAGAGTATCTCGCTGGCCAATATTGTCTCCAAAGGGCTTGAAAGTGACGAAAGGGTGGTGCCTGAACTTCTTCAGCATGAGGCGAGCGGAGAGAAAATATACCAGGCCGCCCGAATGATTCTCGACGACCCCTGCAAGGCCAGTACGATGCGTCGGGAGTTGCTTGCCGCACGCTCAAAGCTTGCTGGCCGCTCTCCTTCCCACACAATTGCCGCTATCGTGCAGGAATACTTATAAATGATGATAATGGAATTATGGAAAAAGCGGTGAATTATCTTGCCAGCCACCCAGTGCTTTTTTTTATTGCGATCATTGTGTCACTCATGATTCTTTTCTCGTTTTTAAAAAGGGTGGTGCGTTTTTTTCTTGTTGTCGCAGCTTTTCTGGTGCTCTATGCTGCCTGGCTCCATTTCATCGGAGGCAACATGCATGGACCATTTTTGCATATCGAACAGTGGCTCAACAGCCTGTTCCATTTTTTCGGCAATCTTTTCAGGTTTCTGTTTGACCTTCTGAAATTTCCGAAAAAGGGGATGGTGGATGCGGCCGCGACAACGCTCCTGTCGGGCAGCTTTCAGCCATGACGGCGATGTTGATACTCTCTTTGAGCTCTTCAAGCGTGCGCACGCAAATCCCGCAGTCAACGCATTTTTCCCGCTCCATGCTGATCTCGGCATTTTCGGCCAGATAAAAATGGGGGTGCTCATGTTTTTGTGCTGCATGAACGGGGAGATAGCGGGAGGCAAGTTCCCGCAGACGGCAGTCGTTGATGGCGTTGCATCGGCATTGGAGGCATCGAAGCGCCTCCGCATGGGCCATCTCTTCGCTATATCCTGTTGCCACTTCATTGAAGCTGGCCGTGCGCTCCGATGGCGGCAGTTCGACCATGGGTACCCTTTCCGTCGCGGCAACCCCGCTGTACAATGCTTTTGGCGCCTCATCCTGTGCTCCGTAGGAGGAGTTGAAGGAGACGATCGGGGCGCTGACAATCTCACCGTTCAAAAAGAGGTTGATGCTCCTCGCCGCCCTTTTTCCCTGCTCCAGGGCGCGGATGGCCGTATCACTGCCGGTAACACAATCTCCTCCGGCAAAAAGCCACGGTGTTGCCGATTGCAGTGTATCGCTGTTGACCAG